>JBOIFD010000413.1:0-11763 GCA_050741515.1 Burkholderiales bacterium | reverse complement strand
GTCTCTCCTGGTGATGAGACGCGCCCAGACTAGTCGGCACTTGTAACGACGGTTTTGCCGGGAACGGCCCCGATGTAATCGTTTGTATCCCCGTGACCTATGTCACTTGCCGGCGACAGGAGCCGCCGCCGCAGGAGGCAATACGCCACAGGCACGACGAGCATCGACAGCAGCGGCGCGGTGATCATGCCGCCGATCATCGGCGAAGGGCCGCTGCATCACCGAACCGGCAGCTCACGACGTGAGCCACTACACCTCTCAGAATGGGCTCCGAGGCGATTTGGCCTCTTGTAACGTATACGGTACAATAGATGCCGTTCGAGATCAGGCGCTACCGCACCGCCGCGGGCGATGAGCCGTTCACGCAGTGGCTTTCAGATCTTCGCGACCGGCAGGCGCGGGCACGCATACTGGCGCGGCTGGAGCGGTTGGCAGTGGGGAACTTCGGCGACTCCAAGGCGCTTCGCGACGGAGTCAGCGAATTGCGGATCGATTGGGGGCCGGCCTATCGGGTCTATTTCGGCCGCGACGGGGCAACAGTGATCGTGCTGCTGTGCGGCGGTGACAAGCGCAAGCAGGACCGCGACATCGAGCGGGCGGTGGAGCTATGGCAAGAGTACGGAAATCGCAAAAAGCGCGCTCGGCGCGCAAAGCCCTGACGGTTTCGCACCGGGAGCGGCTCATCGGTGAGCTGCGAGCCGATCCGCGGCTTGCTGCGGAGTACCTGAACGCGGCCGCCGAGGACGAAGACCCTCGCGTTTATCTCGCGGCCCTCAGAACCGTGGCCGAGGCGGAAGGCATGGCGAGGCTTGCCAGAGCGGCCGGGGTGCCGCGCGAGAGCCTGTATCGCGCCCTGTCTCCCAGCGGGAATCCGCGCTTCTCGACGCTGCACGCGATTCTGAAGGCGGCCGGCCTCAAGCTCGCCGTGGCACGGGACTGATTCGGTGTAGGCGGACCACAACCCGTCGAGAATCGCCGCCGCACGCCGTCATGCTGTCCGCCGCGGCTGAGCGAGGAGCGGGCTGCCGGCGTCGAGCGCCGCCGGTCGCTCACGGACGAGCCCGCGCCGCCGCATCAGGTAATACGCCACAGGCACGACGAGCATCGAGAGCAGCACCGCGGTGATCATGCCGCCGATCATAGGCGCGGCGATGCGCTGCATGACCTCGGCGCCGGCGCCCGCCGACCACATGATCGGAATGAGGCCGCCGATCACCACCGCGGCAGTCATGGCCAACGGACGCACCCGCAGCACTGCGCCTTCGTGGATCGCCTCCTCGAGCTTCGCAGGCGTGAGCGCGCCCTCTGCGGCACGCCGCTCCAGCGCCTGCTTGAGGTAGAGCAGCATGACCACGCCAAACTCCGCGGCCACGCCGGCGAGCGCGATGAAGCCGACGCCGCCCGCCACCGAGAGGTTGTGCCCGAGCGACCAGATCAGCCAGAACCCTCCCACCAGCGAGAACGGCACCGTCGCCATGATCAGCGCCGCCTCGTCGAAGCGGCGGAAGGTCATGTAGAGCAGGATGAAGATGATCAGCACCACGAAGGGCACGACCACGGAGAGCTTCGCCTTCGCGCGCTCGAGGTACTCGAACTGGCCGGACCAGCTGAGCGTATAGCCCGGCGGCAGGCGCACCTCGCCGGCGACGGCGCGCCTCGCGTCGTCGACGACCGACACGAGATCGCGGCCGCGGATGTCGACGTAGATCCAGCCCGACGGGCGGGTGTTCTCGCTGCGGATCATCGGCGGGCCGTCGGAGATCGAGACCGACGCGAGCGCCGAGAGCGGGACCTGCGCGCCGCGCTCGGTCACGATCGGCAGCCTGCGCAGCTTCTCCAGCGAGTCGCGGAGCTCCCTCGGATAGCGCACGTTGATCGGATAGCGCGCGAGCCCCTCGATCGTCTCGCCGATGTTCTCGCCGCCGATCGCCGCCGCGACGACCGACTGCACGTCGGTGATGTTCATCCCGTAGCGGGCGGCCGCCTGGCGATCGATCTTGATGTCGACGTAGCGGCCGCCGACCAGCCGCTCGGCGAGCGCCGAGGTGACGCCGGGCACCTCCTTCACGACGCGCTCGATCTCCTGCGCGACGCGGTCGAGCGTCGCGAGGTCCTCGCCCGACACCTTGATGCCGAGCGGGCTCTTGATCCCGGTGGCGAGCATGTCGATGCGGTTGCGGATCGGCGGAATCCAGATGTTCGAGAGCCCGGGAAGCCTGACCAGCCGGTCGAGCTCCTCGACGAGCTTCTCGGGCGTCATGCCGGGGCGCCATTCGCCGCGGGGCTTGAGCTGGATCGTGGTCTCAAACATCTCGAGCGGCGCCGGGTCGGTCGCGGACTCGGCGCGTCCCACCTTGCCGAACACGCGCTTCACCTCGGGCACGGTCGCAATCAACCGGTCGGTCTGCTGGAGGAGCTCCGCCGCCTTGCCCGCCGAAAGCCCCGGCAGCGCCGAGGGCATGTAGAGCAGGTCGCCCTCCCAGAGGGGCGGGAGGAACTCGCCGCCGATCTTGCTCACCGGGTACCAGGTCGCGGCAAGCACGAGGACCGCGACGAGGAGCGTCGCCCACGGCGCGCGCAGCACCGCCGCGAGGATCGGCCGGTAGGCGGCGATGAGAAGCCGGTTGAGCGGGTTCTTCCGCTCCTCGGGGATGCGGCCGCGGATGAGATACCCCATCAGCACCGGGATCAGCGTCACCGCGAGCCCCGCGGCGGCAGCCATCGCGTAGGTCTTGGTGTAGGCGAGCGGCCCGAACAGCCGTCCCTCCTGCGCCTCGAGCGCGAACACCGGCACGAACGACAGCGTGATGATCACGAGCGAGAAGAACAGCGCCGGTCCCACCTGGACCGCGGCGTCGCCGATCAGGCGCCATCGCTCCTCGCCCTCGAGCCGCTCGCCCGGGTGCGCGTGCTGCCAGGCTTCGAGGCGCTTGTGCGCGTTCTCGATCATCACCACCGCCGCGTCGACCATCGCGCCGATCGCGATCGCGATCCCGCCGAGCGACATGATGTTGGCGTTGACGCCCTGGTAATGCATGACGATGAACGCAATGAGCACGCCGAGCGGCAGCGTGACGATGGCCACGAACGCGCTGCGCAAGTGGAACAGGAACACGGCGCAGACGAAAGCGACGGCGATGAACTCCTCGGCGAGCTTGTCGCGCAGGTGCGCCACCGCGCGCTCGATGAGCCCGGAGCGGTCGTAGGTCTCGACGATCTCGACCCCCTCGGGCAGGCTCTTGCGCAGCGAGTCGAGCTTCGCCTTCACGGCGTCGATCGTCTCGAGCGCGTTCTTGCCGGAGCGCATCACGATCACCCCGCCCGCGACCTCGCCCTCGCCGTCGAGCTCGGCGATGCCGCGGCGCATCTCCGGCCCGACCTGGACGTAGGCGATGTCCCTGAGCAGCACCGGCACGCCCGTCTCGGAGGTCTTGACCGGGATCGTGCGGAAGTCCTCGATCGTCTTGAGGTAGCCGCTCGCCCGCACCATGTACTCCGCCTCGCCCAGCTCGAGCACCGAGCCGCCGGTCTCGCGGTTGGCGTTCTGGATCGCCTTGATCACCTGCTCGTGCGGGATGGCATAGGCGCGGAGGCGATCCGGGTCGAGGACGATCTGGTACTGGCGCACCATGCCGCCGATCGAGGCGACCTCGGCGACGTTCGGCACCGCCTTCAGCTCGTACTTCAGGAACCAGTCCTGCAGCGCGCGGAGCTGCCCCAGATCGCGGCGCCCGCTTCGGTCGACGAGCGCGTACTGGTAGATCCAGCCGACGCCGGTCGCGTCCGGCCCGAGCGCCGGCTTCGCCCCCGCCGGCAGACGCGATTGCACCTGGTTCAGGTACTCGAGCACGCGCGAGCGCGCCCAGTACGGATCGGTCCGGTCCTCGAACAGGATGTAGACGAACGAGTCGCCGAAGAACGAGTAGCCGCGGACCGTCTTCGCGCCCGGCACCGAGAGCATCGTCGTGGTGAGCGGATACGTGATCTGGTCCTCGACGATCCGCGGCGCCTGGCCGGGAAACGGGGTGCGGATGATCACCTGCACGTCGGAGAGGTCGGGGATCGCGTCGAGCGGCGTCTTCATCACCGCGTACACGCCCCACGCCGTGACCAGCACGGTCGCCATCAGCACCAGGAACCGGTTCGCGATCGACCAGCGGATCAGGTTCGCGAGCATGGCCGGTCCCTCACTTCTTCGCCGGCGCGATCCGGACGACGACGTAGTCGCCGTCCTTGTTCGGCTCGCCGCGGAACTCGAACTCGACCCGGTCGCCCTTCTTCACCTTCGCGAGCTCGCCGACGTGCTCGACCGCGAAGCCCATCTTCATCGACGGCCACTTCATCGACGGGATCGGGCCGTGGTCGAGCTCGACCCGGCCCTTCGTCAGATCGAGGTCGGTGACCTTGCCGCTGCCGCGGTGCAAGCCACCGCTCGCGGGCGCCGGCGCCTGCTCGGCCGCGCCCTCGAACCGGCCGAGCGTGGTGCGCAGGCTCGCCTCGGAGTCGATCAGGAACTGGCCCGAAACGACCACTTTGTCGCCGGCCTTGAGGCCCTTGCGGATCTCGGTGTCGCCGCCCCCGCCCGGTCCCACCTCGACGTCGACCGCACGGAACTTGCCTTCGCCGGCCGCGAGAATCACCACGCTGCGCTCGCCGGTGCGGATCACCGCTTCGCTCGGCACGAGCAGGCCCGCGCGCGCTCGCGGGGAGAGCGTCAGCGTGGCGTACATGCCCGGTTTGAGCTTCCCGGCCGGGTTCGCGACTTCGACGCGTGCCCGCAGCGTGCGCGTTGCGGCGTTCACTTCCGGCAGGATCGCGCTCAGGTGCCCGGCGAAGACGTCGTCCGGATAGGCCGGCACGCGCGCCTCGGCTCTCGCGCCCGGGACGAGCATCCCGGCCTGCGCCTCGGGCACCTCCGCAACGACCCACACCGAGCCGAGGCTCGCGATGCGGAAGAGCGTAGCGCCGGACATCACGGTCATCCCTTCGCGCGCGCCGAGCTCGGCGATCACGCCCGACACCGGTGCGCGCAGCGTCACGCGCGCTTGCACCTTGCCTTCCCGCTCCACCGCAGCGATGTGCTCTTCGCTCATGCCGAGGAGCACGAGCCGCTGGCGTGCGGCGCTCTCGAGCGCTTCGGCATCGGGTGTCGAGAGCCGACGGAGCAGCAGGAACTCTTCCTGCGCCGCGGCCCACTCGGGGAACAGAATCTCGACCAGCGGATCGCCGGCGCGGACCGCGTCGAGCGGCGCGCGGACGTAAAGCCTCTCGATGAAACCGCTCGCGCGCGGCTGGACGAGCACGACCGAGCGCTCGTTGTACTCGACGCTGCCGACCGCGGTGAGCCTAGGCGCGAGCGATCCGGGCCGCGCCTCGGCGGTGCGGATGCCGAGGTTCTGCACGACCCCCGGGCTGATGCTCACGGTCGCCTCGTCGCCGCCCTCGTCCGCGTACTTCGGCACGAGCTGCATGTCCATGAAGGGCGATTTGCCGGGTTTGTCGAACTTTTGCTGCGGGAACATCGGGTCGTAGTAGTAGAGGATGCGGCGGCCCGAAGACTCCGCGGCCCGGCCCTCGGGCGCTGCCGCGGCCTGGGCTTCAGTCGGAACCTGCATGCGCGACATGGCGAACCAGTAGCCGCCCGCCGCCGCGAGCGCGGCGAGCGCAGCTGCGCCGATGGCGAGGGCGACGGGTCTCATTTGCGGTGCTCCTCGAGCGTGAGATAGGTGAGCCGCGACCAGGCCTTCGCCCGCTCGATCTCGACGCCGAGCCGCCCGAGCCCGGTCTCGATCTCCGCGCGCCGCGCCTCGAGCACGGCCGCGAGCTCGCCGCGGCCGCCGCGATAGCCGGCGAGCGCGGCGGCAGTGCGCTCGCGCGCGAGCGGCACGAGCATCGCGTCATAGCGCTCGACGCGGCGCTCCGCGGTCTCCCAGTCGGCGATGAGCCCGCGCACCTCCGCCTCGTGCATCCGCCGCGCGTCTTCGGACTGCGCGCGCGCCTGGTCGACCATCGCCAGCTTCGATGCAACGTCGCGGTCCTGCCGCCGCGCCTTCCCGATCTGGAGGTCGACGCTGAACATCAAGGTCACCATGTTGGAGAAGTTGGGCGAGCGCTGGCCGTAGGAGAGCTCGACGCTCCAGTCGGGCCGCGTCGTGCTCTCGGCGAGCGCGACCTCGCTCGTGGCCAGTGCCTCGCGGCTGCGGTAGGTGCGCAGCGCCGGGTGGTGCTCGAGGATCTTCAGGATGGCCCCGGTCGCATAGGGAAGCCGGGACGTGTCCGGCGGCGCGCCGAGCGGCCGATCCGCGGCCTCGCCGAGGAACGCAGCGAGCATGATGCGCGCGCGCCGCACGAGGCGCTCCTGATCGAGGATCCGGTCCTTCGCCGACTCGAGCTGCGAACGCGCCGCGATCGCCTGCGCCGCGCTCATGCGTCCGCCGGCGACGGCGCCGCCGACCGTGTCCACCTCGGTCGCGAACTCGCCGACGAGCTGCGCGGAAAGCTCGCGCCCGCGCTCGGCGTAGGCGGCGTCGAACCAGGCGATGGCGATCTCCTGCCGCAGCTGCGCGCGCTGCGCGTCGAGGTTCGCGCTCTCGAGCTCGCGCAGCCGCGCCGCCAGGTCGCCGCGCGCCTTGCGCTTCTCGCCGTTCACGATGTCCTGCACGACGCCGACGCGCCGCATCGTCATGAAATCGGCGCTGCCGTTCCACGCGTCCGGCCCGCTCACCGGCAGGTTGTCGATCCCGAACGTGAGCTTCGGGTCGGGCAGCTCGGTCGCGCGGGCGACGACCTCGGCCGCCGCGCTGACCGCAGCGGTCTGTGCGGCGATGCGCGTCGAGCGGCCTTCGCCGACGCGGATCGCGTCGTCGAGCGACAGGGCCTGGCCTGCGGCCTGGGGTGCGGCCGCAACGGCGATCAGGAGGCACGCGACCGAACGCGCGCGCGGGGCAAGGGTCAACGGCATGGCATCTCCCTCAGTCAGACACGAGCTTGGACCGGCCGGGCTCGGCGGCAAGCGCAGATTTCCAGAAGTAGCCCGGACGGTCGGCGCGCGTGCGCTCTTCGGCGATGCCGGGGAAAGTCATCGCGTTGCCGGGGATGACCCCTGCCGGCTCGCGCAGCCAGGCGTCGAGCGCGATCGCGCCGATCAATCGCGGCGCGGCTCGAAGGGGCATGGCGATCCTCACAGGCAGGTTGCCGCCGAAGTCATGGCCCCGCCCGCCGATGCCACCTGAGCGCGATCGCCAGCGCGAGTCCCGGCAGGACGAGCCACTGCGCGAGCGGCGCGAGACCGGTGCCGAGGACCGGCACCACCGGCATGAGCTCCGAGTACGCCCACGACCGGCGGATCTCGACGTTCAACCATTCGCTGTACACCGTGTAGCCCGCCGCGAGCGCGGTCGCGACGACGCCGATCGCTGCAACCCGCCACGCGCCCATCGGCCCCGCACGGGTCAGGACGAGTGCGATCGCGAGCGTCGTCAGGCCGATCAGGACGTCGCCTGCGGTGCAATGGGCGACCGCGAACGCGATGAAGCGCGTCGAGCCGTTCGTCCAGATCGTGTAGCCGGGGAGCTGCGCGATCTCCCAGGCGAGGTTCAGCACCGCGAGCACGGGCACGAAGCGCAGCGCGAGAAAGCGCCACGCGTCGGGCGATTCGAACCACCGCGGCTGCGTCGCGTGATCCACGCCGCCGATCGTCCTCGGGCTCAACGTCGGCTCCGGCTCTGCCGGTCGACGTCGCGCTGGTACGCGAGCTCGCGCTGTGGCCAGGTGCTCTTGACGTAGGCGAGCACCGCCCAGATCTCGTCGTCAGAAAGCTCGCCGCCGAAGCCCGGCATGTCGCTCTGGTAACCCTTGGGCGCGTACTTGCCGGGGACGAGACCCTCCTTAGTGATGCCGAACAGCACGCCTTCGGGGTGGTGCCAGGTGTGCCCGGTCTCGTCGTGCGGCGGCGCCGGCATCCGGCCGTTCGGCAACCGGTCGCGCCAGTTCGGCTGACCCTCGAGCTTCGCGCCGTGGCAGGACGCGCAGTGCTTCGCGTACGCCGTGCGGCCGAGCGCGACCTGCGTTGCGTTCGCCGGGTCGGCCCGCGGGGCGGACGAGCTCCACAGCGCCGAGACCAGTGTGCCGGCGACGAGCAGCACCGCAAGCACCACCGCCGCCCGGAATGCGTAGGGGGCGATCGGCCAACTCACCTCACCCGCCACTCGCGCGCGCTCCGGTCAATGTCCCTGGATCCATCGCGGGGATCACGAGCTCGGTTCGGCGAACCGTCGGCGTCATCACGGCTTCTGCGTCTTCGCCGGCGGCACTTTCCGGGTGCGGTCTCCCCACTGCGCGTTCGGCTGCCCCGAACCCGTGCCGTCGGCCTGCATCATGTCGCGGCAGCCGTCCATCATCCCGGCCATCCCGCCGCCCTTCATCCCTCCGCCCTTCATCCCTCCGCCCATCATCCCGCCCCCCATCACTCCGCCGCCCGGCATGCGGTCGGCGCCGTCGCGCGCGGCGGCGTAGCCCGCAGCGCCCAGCGCGGCGGCGAGAACAAGACCGACGATCGTGCGTGCTTTCATGTCCAGCTCCTTTCGCGGTTGATCGAATCGAACTCCGCGGCCCCGGTTCAGGCGACGCGGATCACGCTCATCATTCCCCCGGCCTGGTGCTCGAGGACGTGGCAGTGGAGCATCCAGTCCCCGGGGTTGTCGGCGACGAACGCGATGTCGGCGCTCTCGCGCGGCCCGAGCAACACCGTGTCCTGCCATTCGCGAAGCCGCGTCGGCCGGTCGTTCCGTGCGAGCACGCGGAAGACATGGCCGTGCAGGTGCATCGGGTGGTGCCACGCGGTGTCGTTCCGCAGCCGCAGGATCACGCTCGCGCCGCGCTTGAACGTGTGGGCCGGAGCCGCGGCGTGGTTCTCGCCCGTGTGCGCGACCCCGTCCATCGCCCATACCGGGTCGACCTCGCGGCTGCCGAGGAGCCGGCGCGCGCGGCGCGCCGCGCGCGCCGGCAACGGATCGCTCGGCCAGTTCATGCTCATCATCCCGCCCGTCATCACCATCTCGTGCCGCTCCGCGCGAGCGAGGTCGGGTTCGGGGAGCGGATTCGGCGGGAGCGCGAGCGGTGCGCGGCTCGCGCTCGAGCGCAGCGGCGGCTCGTCCGAGTAGGCGAGGTCGAGCAGGCGGTAGCCGCGGCCGCGGTAGAAGCCGTCGAACACCGAGTGTTTCTCTCCCGCGCGGCCGGTCATGTCGATCACGAGATCGACGCGCATCGAGGGCCCCAGCACGACCTGGCCACCGGGCGGCTCGTGGGGTTCGACCGGCTGAGCATCCAGCGCGACGATCCACGGCCGATGGCCGGCGAACTGGAGCCCGAAGATGCGGGCGTTCGCGGCGTTCACGAGCCGCAACCGGATCCGCTCGCCGGCGCGCACGTCGAAGCTCTCGGCGACGACGCCGTTCACCGTCACCGTGTTGCCGATACGGCCGGCGTGCGTGACGTCGAACCAGTCGGCGAAGTCGTCGCGAATCTGCGCGTCCTTGCCCAGACGCCAGTCGTCGAGCACCCACACGACCTCGCGGTCCACCGCGGGCGGCGAGCGTTCCTCGACGATCAGCACGCCGTACAGCCCGCGGTCGACCTGCTCGTAGCTCCGCGAATGCGGGTGATACCAGTAGGTTCCCGCGTCGAGCGCGTCGAACTCGTACGCGAACGTGCCGCCGTTCGCGGGGATCGGGGCCTGCGTGAGATGCGGCACGCCGTCCATCGCGTTCGGCACCCGCACGCCGTGCCAGTGGATCGTCGTCCCCTCGCCGAGCGCGTTCTCCACCGCGACGCGCAGGCGAGCGCCCTGCTTCACGCGGAGCTCGGGCCCGGGCACCGTGCCGTTGTAGCTCCACACCTCGGTGTCCGGATGCGGCGCCCCGACGAGCGACACGCGCGCGGGCGCCGCGCGAATCTTCACGGTCGGCGCCGATCGCGCGGGCAGCGCGCCAATTCCAGACAGCGCCACTGCGCCGGCGACGGCGCCGAACGCGCCGAGCACCCGGCGCCGACGCGGATCGAAAGCGGTCATCGAATACCTCGTTCCTTCCGCGCCGGCGCGACGAGCGCCGGCGACGACGAACCGGCCCGGGCGGAGGCCCGGACCCTGAGGCTCACGTCACCCGGCTGACGGGCGACGCGGCAATCCGGCGATCAGGAACGAGGAGGGTAGGGATCGGGCGGGCCGGAGAAGCTCTCGGCCCAATGGATCTGCCCGCTGGTACGGGCCTCGGCCACGACGTCGATCTGAACGGAAGGCGACGAAGGCAGCGCGGCACCGGTCGCGCACATCGCGCCGCATGCCGCGAGGTCTCCACCGCCCGCGTCGCGATCGCAGCACGGCGGCGCTTCGCCGCCGTCGGCAGCCATGACCATCCCTGCCTCCATGACCGATCCCTGGACGCCGTGCAGCACGGTGCCGAGGCCGAGGAGCGCAATGACCAGCGAAAGGAGCAGTCGACGGAGCATGGCCGCGAGAGACTCTACCTGAGAGCCGGCCGGCGCGCCAGAGTTCCCCGCCAGACTCGCCGAACGTGGAATGGTCCCAGGTGTGGGGCGACGCCGAGGCCCCTCCCTCGCATCGCACCGAGGCTCGCGACCTGCGGCGCCATGGGCGGGGTGGTGCCCGGCGCTGGATCCGCTTTTGCCCAGATTCCCGCCTACGAGCCCCGCGCGAGGTTCGCCAGGATCTCGTAGAGCGCGTAGTAGCTCGCCTGCAGCGAGAAGACGTTGGGAACGAGGTCGCCGAACTCGAACGGCGTCGAGCGCGATACGAACGTCGGCGCCGGAACAACCTCCAGCCCGGCCGCCTCGAACTCGGCGATCGCGCGCCGCATGTCGAAGCCGTGCCCGACGAGCACGATGCGCCTGATCTCCTCGGGCTGCAGGATCGCCGCGGATCGGACCGCGTTCTGGTGGGTGTTGCGCGAGCGGCTCTCGACCCACTTCACTGGAACGCCGAACTCACGTTCCAGCACCTCGCGCATCACGACGCCCTCGGCCTGCCCGTCGCCCCAGAACGTCCCGCCGCTGACGAGCACCGGCAAGCCCGTCTGCCGGGCGACGCGCGCGCCGTAACGCACGCGATCGAGCGACAGCCGCGCGACCGTGTCCCCGCCGTACTCGGGGGCGTCGCGCACCCCGCCGCCGAGGATCACGATCGCCTGCGCCGTGCGCGCGTCCTCGAGGCGAAGCGTCGGACTGACCTCGACCGCCCAGAGCAGCCCGCGCGCGACGATTCCGGTCGACAACAGGACGAGCGCCGCAATCCCGGTCCAGACCAGGCCGCGCCCGAGCCGCGGCCAGCGGCCCAGGACCAAAGCCCCCACGACGAGGACCAGGAGCGGCCCGATCGGCGGGAGCACGATCGCGGCAAGCACTTTTCGCCAAAGCAGGAGGTCCATGTCGATTTCCTGTCGGAGCCCGGGAGGGGACGACCGCGCCGCCGGCGGGACGCTGGCGGGCGGCTGCGCCGCCGAATATACTGGAGTCGTCGTCGAGCGCAGCCATTTCAACTACAACTGCGTCTGCAGATGCCGCTTGCCGCGGGCTCTTCGACCAGCGCTCGATCGGCCGTTCTCGGGAGGGAAGGCCATGTTTCCGTTCGAGCTGCTGAACCTGTCGCAGGGGTTCAAGCGTTACTTCGACATCGCGCCCGCGGTCAGCGACGACCTGCAGGACCAGGCGTACGGCATCCGGCACCGCGTCTACTGCGAGGAGCTCGGG
>JBOIFD010000412.1:0-2526 GCA_050741515.1 Burkholderiales bacterium | reverse complement strand
CGAGCGGCAGGATCTCCGGACGGCCGATCAGCGGATCGTGGATCAGCACCCTGGCGGTGCCCGACGGCGAGGCCGCTGGTTGATACCCGGCAAGGAGAAAGAATCCGCCGGACCGGTCTTGGGCGATGGCGGGCAGCGGTGTAGTGGCGAGGCGCGCCGGGTCGAAGCGGCCGGCCTTGACGCGGAGCCCGAGCGATCTGCCCGCGAGGACCAGCTCACCGACGCCGGTTCGTTCGTTCGACGCGCGGAACTTGTGCGCGAGCTGGCTCGGGTCGGCCGCGATGCTGTGCAGCCGCGCCAGCATCGCGAGACAGCTCAGCCCGGGATCACGGTCGGGCCCATCCTGAGGACCGGTACGTCCGCTTCCCGGGGGGTCGTTCCCCGACGGAGGCTCGGGTTGGCTCGGCACGCGAGGCGCAGCGCGGAACAAAGGTGGGGGACGACGTCACACTACCGACGCGGGCTCGTCGTGGTCAAGGGTTATCGGAGAGTTTCGTCGGCGGCGAACCGGCAAGCGATGCCTACTGGACATTTCGTTCCCCCTTGCGCGCCGTTCTGGTGGCGCCCCGCTATAGCGCCGGTTCGCTTAAGTGGCAAGCGCCAGCGCACAGCGATGACTATAAGCGGGCTCTACAGGTAGGCGCGTCTACCCGCGCCCGAGTTGACACTCTTTAACAAACTCGAGCGGCAGACCAGCGGATCGTGCCTTTCAGGGGGAAGTCGGCGGCGCCGGCTCGAAGGTCGCCCCCGTCGCCGCGACGCCCTGTTTGAGGGCTTCGATCGCCTGCCCAACCTGCTCCGGGTCGCCGCGCACGCCGAGCTCGATGTGTCGCCGCGAGCCGTCCTCACCCATGTGCGGCAGGCTGAACACCTTGAGCTTCCGGAACCGGGACTCGACGTCCTGCATGAGCGGCGTGAGCGTGCTCTCCGCCGAGCCGTACACGATGATCGATGCGTCCGCCTCCGCCTCGCGATGATGCAGGTGGCGGTAGCGCTGGTCGAGCACCCACTCGACCATCGGCCACGCCATCGACGGGAAGCCCGGCACGAAGTGATGGTCCCGCACCGAAAACCCCGGGATCCGGTTGACGCCGTTCGGGATGATCCCGGCCCCGCGCGGAAACTCCCCCATCCGGAGCCGTACCGGCGTCGTCTCCGCCCCGAACCGCCCGCGGATCAGCGCCTCGGCCTCCGGGTGCAGGACGAGGTCGACGCCGAGCGCGCGCGCCGCGCACTGCCGCGTGTGGTCGTCCGGCGTCCCGCCGATGCCGCCGAACGAGAACACGACAGCGCCGGATGCCAACGTCCGGGCGAGCGTCGCCGTAATCCGCTCGGGATCGTCGCCGAGGTACTCCGCCCAGTCGAGCTTGAGCCCGCGCGCGGCGAGAATCCCGATCAGCTTCGCGAAGTGCTTATCCTCGCGCTTGCCGCGCAGAATCTCGTCGCCGATGATGATCGCGCCGAACCCCATGCTCACCGCGCGACCACGACCGGAGTGCGCCGCAGCTCCGCCACGCGCTCGAGCAGGTAGTGGGTGAACGCGAGTCCCGCAACGACCGGTATGAAAAACCCGATGACCGGGATGTGCGCGAGGAGCGACAGGACGATGCCGAGCCCGTACAGCGACTTCCCGTGGCGCCTGAAGAGCTCGCGCATCTCCCCGGCGCTCGCGTGCTCGGCGACCGCGTCGTACCGGAACACGCGCTGGTTGAAATACGCGAACAGGAGCACCGGCAGCACCGGCCAGAAGAGCGGCACGAACCAGAGCGGCAGCAGCAGCAGGCTGAAGACCAGGAACACCGCCAGCGCGACGACCGCGTTCCAGGCGCTGCCCGCGAACGTTCCGCCGCGGCGGCGCTCGAGGGTCGGGTAGTACGTTGCGGCGACGTGGTTCACCATGGTCGGCATCGCCACCACGGCGATGATGAGCGTCGCGGTGACCAGCACCAGCGGGACGAACATCACGAACAGCGCGACCCAGGAAAGCACCGCGGCAATGACGTCGAACGGGAACCACCTCGACGCCCACGCGCCGACCGCCGAGCCGGTGAGATACCCCTGCAGCCAGACCACCGTCTGGGCACCGAACAGGATCGCGAGCACCGCCCAGACGATCAGGGCGAGCGCGATCGGCCAGATCATCAGGAACAGCATCTTCGGCTGCGCGAGGCTCGCAACCGCGCGCGCGAGCGCTCGGGTGATCTCGGTCATCGGCTGAGAGTCTGCCACAGCTTCGCGAGCCGCTTCGCCGACACCGGCACCGGGGTCTTCAGCTCCTGCGCGAAGAGCTGCACGCGCAGCTCCTCGAGCAGCCAGCGGAACTGCTCCAGGCGCGGATCCGCGCTGCCGGCCTTCCGCTGTCGCGCGTCCTCCCGCAGCCACTGCGTCTCGAGCGGCGCGAGCTCGGCCGCCGCGCGCCGGTCGCGCGGCGGATCGGCCCGCAGCTTGTCGAGGCGGACGCCGGCGGCCTTGAGGTAGACCGGGAAGCGTTGCAGTCGCTCCCACGGCGTTGCCAGGATGAAGTCC
>JBOIFD010000411.1:0-12263 GCA_050741515.1 Burkholderiales bacterium | reverse complement strand
GAGGTGTCGCTGAAGAGCGGCGGGATGGTGCTCGCCGCGCTCCGGAAGAAGGGCGTGAGTGCGCACGCGTTCGATCCGCGCGACCGCGGGCTCGACGCGCTGATCGGCGAGCGATTCGACCGCGTATTCATTGCGCTCCACGGCCGCTACGGCGAGGACGGCACGGTCCAGGGCGCGCTCGAGCTCCTCGGCATCCCCTACACCGGCTCGGGCGTGCTCGGCAGCGCCCTCGCGATGGACAAGTGGCGGACGAAGCTCGTGTGGCAGGCAGCGGGCGTCCCGACCCCGCCCTACGCGCTGCTCGCGCCCGACACCGACTTCAAGGCCGTCGCCGCGCGGCTCGGCCTGCCGATCATGGTGAAGCCGGCGAACGAAGGCTCCTCGATCGGGATGACGAAGGTGAAGCGCGCCGCTGACCTCGAGGAGGCTTATGCGCTCGCCGCCAACTACGACCCGGTGGTGCTCGCGGAGGGCTTCATCGACGGCGCGGAGCTCACCGGCGGCATCCTCGGCCGCGAGGCGCTGCCGCTCATCCGCCTCGAGACGCCGCGCGACTTCTACGACTACGACGCGAAGTACGTCGCCGACGACACGCGCTACCTCCTGCCCTGCGGCCTGCCGGCGGCGGCCGAGCGCGAGCTCCAGGCCGCGGGCTTGCGCGCGTTCGACGTGCTCGCCTGCCGCGGCTGGGGACGCGTCGACCTCATGCTGGACCGCGCGGGACGGCCGTACTTCCTGGAGGTGAACACCTCGCCCGGGATGACCGATCACTCGCTCGTGCCGATGGCGGCGCGCCAGGCGGGGCGCTCCTTCGAGGACCTCTGCGTGCGCATTCTCGAACTCGCGACCGTGGGCGAGGGGGGCTAGCGTGTGGCATAGCCCCAGGCTCCTGAACGCCGCTGCCGACGCGCTCTACTGCCTCGCGGCCGCGATCGCCGTCTGGATCGGGGTCGAGGCGGCGCTGCGTGCGCCGTTCATGCCGGTGCGGACGGTGGCGCTGGCGGGCGACCTCCGCCACGTCGACGCGGAGCGCGTTCGCGCCAGCCTGGAAGGCCGGCTGACCGGCAACTTCTTCGGCGTGGAGCTCGCGGACGTCCGACGCGCGCTCACGGCGCTGCCCTGGGTGCGTGACGTCGAGGTGCGTCGCGAATGGCCGGATCGGCTCGTCGCGCGGATCGAAGAGCACGTCGCGCTGGCGCACTGGCCCGGCAACAAGCTCGTGAGCACGACCGGCGAGCTGTTCGAGGCGGAGGGCTCGCCGGGTCCGCTCCCGCAGCTGGCGGGCCCGCCGGGCACCGAGCGGGAGGTCGCGCGCCGATTCCTCGCGTTCCGGGAGCTGCTCGCGCCGCTCGGGACCGAGCCGGTGCGGGTCCAGCTCTCCGCGCGCCGGGCGTGGCAGATCCAGCTCGCGAACGGGCTCGTGCTCGAGCTCGGCCGCGACCAGGCGCGGCAATCCCTCGAGGAGCGGCTCGCGCGGTTCGTCGCGGCCTATCCGCGCATCGCGGCGGAGCTCGAGCGGCGGCCCGAGCACATCGATCTCCGCTACCCGAACGGCTTCGCGATCCGGGTCCCGGGAGCGGCGGCCGCGAAGACCGAAGCCAGCCCGCAGGACCGGCGCACTTGATTGGAGGAAGAGCCATGAAGAAGCACCTCATGTTCGCCGCCCCGGCCGGGGCGGACGCGCTCGAGCGGATGTTCGACGTCGATCCGCCGGCGCCGCCCGAGGCCGCCGGCGCGCGCGCGCCGTACCTCGGGCGCGCCCGCCGCGATACCCGCAGTCTCATCGTGGGGCTCGACATCGGCACCTCGAAGGTGGTCGCGCTCGTGGGCGATCTCCTGCCCGACGGCCGGCTCGAGATCATCGGCATGGGCAGCCACGAGTCGCGGGGCCTCAAGAAGGGCGTCGTGGTGAACATCGAGTCCACCGTCAGCGCGATCCAGCGCGCGCTGGAGGAGGCCGAGCTCATGGCCGACTGCAAGATCCAGCGGGTCCACGTCGGCATCGCGGGCAGTCACATCCGCAGCTTCAACTCGACCGGCATGGTGGCGATCAAGGACAAGGAGGTGACGCCGCTCGACGTCGACCGCGCGGTCGAGACCGCCCGCGCGATGCCGATCCCGACCGATCAGCAGGTGCTGCACATCCTCACGCAGGAGTTCCTGATCGACGGGCAGGACGGCATCCGCGAGCCGCTCGGGATGTCCGGCGTGCGCCTGGAGGTGAAGGTGCACATCGTCACCGGGGCGGTGAGCGCGGCCCAGAACGTGGTGAAGTGCGTGCGCCGCTGCGGCCTCGAGGTCGCGGACCTGGTCCTGCAGCCGCTCGCCTCCTCGATCGCGGTGCTCTCGGAGGACGAGCGCGAGCTCGGCGTGGCCCTCGTCGACATCGGCGGCGGGACCACCGACATCGCGATCTTCCGCGAGGGCGCGATCCGGCACACCGCGGTCATCCCGATCGCCGGGGACCAGATCACGGCCGACGTCGCAATGGCGCTGCGCACGCCGACCCCGGAGGCGGAGCTCGTCAAGATCCGCCACGGCTGCGCGCTGCGGCAGCTCGCCGACCCGGCCGAGACGATCGAGGTGCCGGGGCTCGGCGATCGTCCGCCGCGGAGCCTCTCCCGGCAGACCCTCGCCGAGGTGATCGAGCCGCGGGTCGAGGAGCTCTACACCCTCGTGCAGCAGGTCCTGCGCCAGTCGGGGTTCGAGGAGCTGCTGTCGTCGGGCGTGGTGCTGACCGGCGGCTCGTCGGTCATGCAGGGCATGGCCGAGCTCGGCGAGGAGATCTTCCACATGCCGGTGCGGCTCGGGGTGCCGCGCTACGCCGGCGGGCTCGCGGACGTCGTGCAGAGCCCGCGCTACGCCACCGTGATGGGGCTGCTCGCGGAAGGCCGCGCGCAGCTCGAGCGCGGGATCCTGGCGCGGCACACCGGCACCTTCCGGGGGACGCTGCGGCGGATGCGGCAATGGTTCCAGAGCAACTTCTGAAGGATCGATGGGTCGTGGGTGGCGGGTGGCGTGAATCGCGCGGCACCGGTCACGGAACTCTAGAAAGGAGGCAGGCATGTTCGAGATCGTGGAAAGTCATCAAGCGGGCGGAACGGTGATCAAGGTGGTCGGCGTGGGCGGCGCCGGCGGGAACGCGGTCGATCACATGATCCGCAACGGCGTGGTCGGCGTCGAGTTCGTCGCCGCAAACACCGACGCCCAGGCGCTCTCGCGCTGCCTGGCGAAGCACCAGCTGCAGCTCGGCGCGACGGGTCTCGGCGCGGGCGCGAAGCCCGAGGCCGGGCGCGCCGCGGCGCTCGAGCAGCGCGAGGCGATCCGCGAGGTCCTCGCGGGCAGCCACATGTGCTTCATCACCGGCGGGATGGGCGGCGGCACCGGGACCGGCGCGGCGCCGGTCGTCGCGGAGATCGCGCGCGAGATGGGCGTGCTCACGGTCGCCGTCGTGACCAAGCCGTTCGCGTTCGAGGGCCGGCGCCTGCGGATCGCCGAGGCGGGGATCGAGGAGCTCGCCGAGCACGTCGACTCGCTCATCGTCATCCTCAACGAGAAGCTGATGGACGTGCTGGGCGAGGACGTGTCGATGAAGGACGCGTTCCGGGCGGCCGACGACGTGCTCTACAACGCGGTCGCGGGGATCTCCGAGATCATCAACTGCCCCGGCCTGGTGAACGTCGACTTCGAGGATGTCCGGACGGTGATGGCGGAGATGGGCATGGCCATGATGGGCTCGGCCTATGCCGCGGGCATCGACCGCGCGCGGGTCGCGGCCGAGCAGGCGGTGGCGAGCCCGCTGCTCGAGGGGGTCAACCTGTCGGGCGCGCGCGGCGTCGTGGTGAACATCACGGCGAGCGAAGCCCTCAAGATGCGCGAGGTGCACGAGGTGATGCGCACCATCCAGAGCTTCTCGGCCGAGGACGCGCACATCATCTTCGGCGCGGTGTACGACGAGGCGATGGGCGACAACCTCCGCGTCACGGTCGTTGCGACCGGTCTCGGCAACCGCGAGGTGGCGCGGAGCGGGAAGCCGCAGCTCGTGGTGCAGCGCACCGGCACGGACAACCACCCGGTGGGGATGCAGGTGGTGGACTATGGCTCGCTCGAGGCCGCCCCGGCGGTGTTCCGCAAGAACCGGAACTCCACGGTCCAGGCCCTGAGCGCCTCCGGGGTCGACAAGTACGACATCCCGGCATTCCTCAGGAAGCAAGCCGACTGAGGCGGAGTGTGCACTTCGACTAGCGCCGGCCACCGAATCGCTTGCCGTGGCTCGGGGGTGCCGTGATATGCTGCAACCCTTTGCCCGGCAAGAAGAATCCGTGCTGAAGCAGCGCACCATCAAGAGCGCGATCCAGGCGACCGGCGTCGGTTTGCACACCGGGAAGAAGGTCGCCATGACGCTCCGTCCGGCGCCGCCCGACCAGGGCATCGTGTTTCGCCGCCTCGACCTGCCGCAGCCGGTCGACATCCGTGCGGCAGCCCGCGCGGTGACCGACACGCGTCTCTGCAGCGCCGTCGAGGGGCACGGCGCGAAGGTCGCGACCGTCGAGCACCTCATGTCCGCGCTCGCGGGCCTCGGGATCGACAACCTCTACGTCGATCTCACCGGGCCGGAAGTGCCGATCATGGACGGCAGCGCCGGGCCGTTCGTCTACCTGCTGCAGTCCGCCGGCATCGCGGAGCAGCGCGCGCCGAAGCGCTTCTTCCGCATTCGCCGTCCGGTCGAGGTGCGCGACGGCGACAAGTGGGCGTGCTTCGAGCCCTACGACGGCTTCCGGGTCTCGTTCTCGATCGTGTTCGATCACCCGGTGTTCGAGCGGACGAGCCAGTCGCTCACCATCGATTTCGCCGAGACTTCCTATACGAAGGAGGTGGCGCGCGCCCGGACCTTCGGGTTCGTCCAGGACGTCGAGGCGATGCGCGACGCCGGGCTCGCGCTCGGCGGCAGCCTCGACAACGCCGTGGTGCTCGACGAGTACCGGGTCCTGAACACCGACGGCCTGCGCTACGCGGACGAGTTCGTGAAGCACAAGGTGCTCGATGCGATCGGCGACCTGTACCTCGTCGGTCACCCGCTGATCGGGGCGTTCTCGGCCCACAAGTCGGGCCACGCGCTGAACAACCAGCTCCTCCGCGCGACGCTGGACCAGGCGGAGGCGTGGGATCTCGTGAGCTTCGAGCGGGCCGACGAGGCGCCCGCCGGGCTCGCGCGGGCGTTCGCGCTCGCCACCTGAGAGGGCGGGCGCCGCGCGGGTCGCCCGCGAGCGGCTCGCCGTGCGCTTCGCTCCAGTCCGGACCACCCCTACCGACGCGGCGCTGCAGGCGCAATGCCAATGGCATATACTGCCCGGAGTGCCGTACCGGGCGCGACAAAGTTGGCAGGGGCCTAGTCGCCGCGGGCGGCGAGGGCCCTGATCGCCCGCTGCAACCGGCCATCGGGCAGCCGATGGCCCAGCTGCTCGAGCGCGGAACGGGCTGCGGCCGAGAGAAGTAGGGCTTTTTTCTCAGGGACTTGCACTGCCAAGCTCCGGGTGGGTTGCACGTCGACTTTGATTCCGGTAGCTTTCAGACCACGCTTGCCCAGAACCTCGAGGATTCTGGGCTCTAAGTGTCGGAGCTTCGCCGCGGTGGCGTTGGTTCCCGCAACAACAACAACGACTCCCTGCTTGTAATTCGCGATCACGCACGATCGCCGCAGGTTATCCGGCAGCACTTCGGAGAGTTGCTGGCGGATGGCGAGGAGCAAGGCGGCCTGGGGCACCAGCCGGCTGGTGCCATCACCATGGTCCAGGTATTCGCCGAGGCGCTTGGCCTGCATGAGCATTGACCCGAGGGGGGCGCATGCACATTATTGTCGTATCCGACCGGCTGGCCAAGGCCCGGTCGCTGGAGTTCTCCCTCCGGCACCTGGTGCTCGGGGGACTCGCCATGTCCGCCGGCGTCGTGGTGCTGGCGTTCCTGATTTCCTACATGGGGGTCCGGCACGCTGCCGATCTCAACCTGCCGGTGCTCCAGTCGCTCGTGCGCTCGGCCGAGCTCGAGGAAACCCGGCGGGCCGACGATTTCCTGCGCCAGAACCTGAACGCGATGGCGGTGAAGCTCGGCGAGATGCAGGCGAACCTGATGCGTCTCGACGCGCTCGGCGAGCGGCTCTCGTCGGCGGCGGGAATCCGGCCGAGCGACTTCCGCTTCGGTGAGGTCCCGGCGCGCGGCGGCGCGATGCCGACCGTCCTCATGCCCCGCGACCTGTCGCTGGGCGAGTTCAGCCGTCAGCTCGACTCCCTCGCGCTGCAGATGGAGACGCGCAGCGACTACTACGACGTGCTCGAGTCCCAGCTCTTCAACGCGCGCCTGCGGCAGACCTTCATCCCGACCGCGCTGCCGGTCGCGATGGGCACCTGGAACGCGTCGGGCTTCGGCTGGCGAATCGACCCGATCACCGGCCAGATGGCGATGCACGAAGGCATCGACTTCATCGCCGCGCCGGGCACCCCGATCCATGCCGCCGCGGCGGGCGTGGTCATCACCGCGGAGTTCCAGCCCGCCTACGGCAACATGGTCGAGGTCGACCACGGCGGGGACCTGGTGACCCGCTACGCCCATGCGGCGAAGGTGCTCGTCAAGCCCGGGCAGCTCGTCAAGCGCGGCGAGAAGATCGCCGAGGTCGGCAGCACCGGTCGCTCGACCGGACCGCATCTGCACTTCGAAGTGCGCGTCAAGGGCGCGGCGCAGAACCCCGCCCGGTTCCTGTTCTCCCGGACCGGCGTCGCGGCCAACAAGCGTTGAGCCACCCGGCCGGCCGGCGCCGCGTGGCGCGCGGCGCACGCGCGTTCGCCGCACATCGCGGGAATCGCGCTAGTTCAATGATAAACTAGCGGTTTTTCCCCGACGTCCGTGTTTCCCTTCAACATGATTCCCCGCCTCCTCAAGGCGATCTTTGGCAGCCGCAACGATCGCCTGCTCAAGCACTACGCCAAGACCGTCGCGCGCATCAACGCCCTCGAGGGCGAGATTGCCGCGCTCTCGAACGAGGCGCTCGCCGCGAAGACGCCCGAGCTCAAGGACCGGTTCGCCAAAGGCGAAACGGTCGACGACCTGCTGCCGGAGGCGTTCGCGGTCGTGCGCGAAGCGGCGAAGCGCACGCTGGAGATGCGCCACTTCGACGTGCAGCTCATCGGCGGCATGGTGCTCCACGACGGCAAGATCGCCGAGATGCGCACCGGCGAGGGCAAGACGCTGGTGGCGACGCTGCCCGCGTACCTCAACGCGCTGACCGGGCGCGGCGTCCACATCGTCACGGTCAACGACTACCTCGCGAGCCGCGACGCCGCCTGGATGGGGAAGATCTACGGCTTCCTCGGGATGACCGTCGGCACGATTCTGTCGCAGATGCCGCACGAGGAGAAGCACGCCGCCTACGCCGCCGACATCACCTACGGCACCAACAACGAGTTCGGCTTCGACTACCTGCGCGACAACATGGCGATGCGCGTGGACGAGCGGTTTCAGAAGCGCCTGCACTACGCGATCGTCGACGAGGTCGACTCGATCCTGATCGACGAGGCGCGGACCCCGCTCATCATCTCGGGCCAGGCCGAGGACCGCACCGACGTGTACCTGAAGATGGACCAGGTCGCGCCGCTCCTCAAGCGCCAGCCGGCGGTCGATGGGCCGGGCGACTTCTACGTCGACGAGAAGAACCACACCGTGCTCCTCTCCGAGACCGGTCACGAGAACGCCGAAGCGTTCCTCGCACGCGCCGGGATGCTCCCCGAGGGGGCGAGCCTCTACGAGCCGGCCCACGTCAACCTGAACCATCACCTCTACCAGGCGCTGCGCGCGCACAACCTGTATGCGCGCGACCGGCACTACGTCGTGCAGGCGGGCGAGATCATCATCGTCGACGAGTTCACCGGGCGGCTGATGCCCGGCCGGCGCTGGTCGGACGGCCTGCACCAGGCGATCGAGGCGAAGGAACGGGTCGACATCCAGAGCGAGAACCAGACGCTCGCGTCGATCACCTTCCAGAACTACTTCCGGCTGTACCAGAAGCTCGCCGGCATGACCGGCACCGCCGACACCGAGGCCTACGAGTTCCAGGAGATCTACAACCTCGAGGTCGTGGTGGTCCCGACCCACATGGACATGGTCCGCGAGGACCGCCTCGACCAGGTCTACAAGACCGAGCACGAGAAGTACGCGGCGGTGGTCGCCGACATCAAGGCCTGCCACGCCCGCGGTCAGCCGGTGCTCGTCGGCACCACCTCGATCGAGAACTCCGAGAAGCTCTCGGGGATGCTGCAGAAGGACGGGCTCGCGCACCAGGTGCTGAACGCGAAGCAGCACGCCCAGGAGGCGCAGATCATCGTGGACGCGGGCCGGCCCAAGGTGGTCACCATCGCCACGAACATGGCCGGCCGCGGCACCGACATCGTGCTCGGCGGCAACGCCGAGAAGCAGGTCGACCTGGTGCGCGCCGATCCGTCGCTCACCGATGGCGAGAAGACGGCGCGCATCGCGCCCCTGCGCGAGGGGTGGCGCAGGCTCCACCAGGAGGTGGTCGAGGCCGGCGGGCTCCACATCATCGGCACCGAGCGGCACGAATCGCGGCGCATCGACAACCAGCTGCGCGGCCGCTCCGGGCGCCAGGGCGATCCGGGGTCGTCGCGCTTCTACCTGTCGCTCGAGGATCCGCTGCTCCGGATCTTCGCCGGCGAGCGGATCAAGGGCATCATGGAGCGGCTGAAGATGCCCGAGGACGAGCCGATCGAGCACACCCTCGTCACCCGCTCGATCGAGAGCGCCCAGCGCAAGGTCGAGGCGCACAACTTCGACATCCGCAAGCAGCTGCTCGAGTACGACAACGTCGCCAACGACCAGCGGAAGAACGTCTACGAGCTGCGCAACCAGATCCTCGAGGACGAGGGCGTCACGGAGATGGTGAAGAGCCTCCGCGACGGCGTGGTCACCGACCTCTTCCGGGCGCACGTCCCGCCGGAGAGCGTGGAGGAGCAGTGGGACCTGCCGGGGCTCGAGGCGGCGTTCCACAGCGAGCTGAACGTCCACGCCCGCGTCAGGCAGTGGCTCGAGGACGAGCCGAACCTCGACGAGGACCGCCTGCTCCAGCGACTGATCAGCGAGACCGACGCCGAGTACGCGCGACGGTTCGCGCACGCGCCGGCGGACGCGCTGCGCTACGCCGAGCGGCGGGTGCTGCTGGAGGTGCTCGACCAGCACTGGCGCGAACACCTGGGCGCGCTCGACCAGCTGCGCCAGGGCATCCATCTGCGCGGCTACGCGCAGAAGAACCCGAAGCAGGAGTACAAGCGGGAGGCCTTCGAGCTGTTCGGCGCAATGCTCGAGGCGGTCAAGCGCCAGGTCACCTACTTCCTGACCCACATCGCGCTCGCCACGCCGGAGCAGGTGCGGCAGGTCGCGGAGCGGGAGGAGCAGGCCCGCGCGCCGCAGAACGTGCAGTACCAGCACCCGGCCTATGAGGAGGCGCTCGTCGGGGCCGGCGCGGAGGCGGAAGCCGAGGGCGACGCCGTGCCGCTGCGCAAGCCCGCGCCCTTCGTGCGCCAGATCGGCAAGGTCGGGCGGAACGAGCCGTGCCCGTGCGGCTCGGGGAAGAAGTACAAGCACTGCCACGGGCGGCTCGCCTGAAAAGCGCGGTCACCGCGGGACCGCCTTTTCATGGCCGTCAATCTCGCTCCGCCTGACCCGGCGAAGCTCCTGGCCGTCGCGGGCGTCGAGCTGGGGTCGGCCGAGGCCGGGATCCGCAAGCGCGGCCGGCGCGACCTCATGCTCATGCGGCTCGCGGCGGGAAGCCGCGTCGCGGGCGTGTTCACCCAGAACAGCTTCGCCGCCGCGCCGGTGCAGGTCTGCCGGCGGCGCCTGGCCGCCGGCGGCGCGACCCGCGCGCTCGTCACGAACGCCGGCAACGCGAACTGCGGCACTGGCGAAGCGGGTGTACGGGCCGCCGAGCGGACCTGCGAGGCGGTCGCGCGCGCGATCGGGTGCGCCCCGGTAGAGGTGCTGCCGTTCTCGACCGGGGTCATCCTCGAGCCCCTCCCGGTCGAGCGCATCGAAGCGGCGTTGCCGCGATGCGTGGCCGCGCTCGGCGCCGCGAACTGGGCGGACGCGGCGGCGGCGATCATGACCACCGACACCGTCCCCAAGGCCGCTTCGCGCGCCGCGGAGGTCGACGGGCGGCCGATTGCCGTGACCGGGATCGCGAAGGGCGTCGGCATGCTCCAGCCGGACATGGCGACGATGCTCGCCTACATCGCGACCGATTGCGCGGTGTCCCAGGGCGCGCTCGGTCGGCTCGTCCGTGAAGCGGCGGAAGCTTCGTTCCACCGCGTCACCGTGGACGGCGACACGTCCACCAATGACTCGTTCGTGCTGATCGCGACGGCCAGGGCCGGGAACAGCGAGATCTCGGGCGCCGACGACCCGGGCTACGCCGCGCTGCGGCGGGCAGTCGTCGAGGTGGCACAGGCGCTGGCGCAGGCGATCGCGCGCGACGGCGAGGGCGCGACCAAGTTCATCACGATCCGCGTCGCGGGCGCGGCCTCCGAGCCGGAGGCGGTGCGCGTCGCCAAGTCGATCGCGCATTCGCCGCTCGTGAAGACCGCGTTCTTCGCCTCCGACCCCAACCTCGGCCGGCTCCTCGTGGCGATCGGCAACGCCGGATTGGCGGATCTCGACGTCGCGCGGGTCGAGCTGTGGCTCGGCGACGTGAAGGTCATCGAGCGTGGCGGCCGCGCGGCCGGCTACCGCGAGGAGGATGGCGCGCGGGTCATGCGGCCGGCCGAGATCGACGTGCGGGTCGAGCTCGGCCGGGGCGCCGCCGCGACCACCGTCTGGACCTGCGACTTTTCGTATGACTACGTCAAGATCAACGCGGAATACCGGACGTAGACGGGGCGGCGCGAACCGGGCCCCGGACGGCAGCGCTGCGCTCGACCGCGTGCTTGGCCGCCTCGACGGGCTGATCGACCGGCTCGAGCCGCTGCTCCCGCCGGCGTCCCCGACGGTCGACTGGAGTTCCGGCATCGCCTTTCGCTGGCGCAAGCGCGACGGCCGCGGCCGGATCGTCCGCGTCGCGCACCCGCACGCGATCCGGCTCTCCGATCTGCACGGCGTCGACCGGCAGAAGGCGCTCGTCGAGCGCAACACCCGGCAATTCGTCGCCGGCCGTCCCGCGAACAACGTGCTGCTCACCGGCGCCCGCGGCACCGGCAAGAGCTCGCTCGTGAAGGCGCTGCTCAACAGCTTTCATCGCGAGGGGCTGCGCCTGATCGAAGTCGACAAGCTCGACCTCGTCGACCTGCCCGACCTCGTCGACCTCGTCGCCGAGCGGCCGGAGCGGTTCGTGATCTTCTGCGACGACCTGTCGTTCGAGGCCTCCGAGGCCGGGTACAAGGCGCTCAAGGTCGCGCTCGACGGGTCGATCGCCGCGGCCTCCGACAACGTGCTGATCTACGCGACCTCCAACCGCCGGCACCTGATGCCCGAGTTCATGCAGGAGAACCTCGAGTACCACCGCGTGGGCGAGGAGATCCACCCGGGCGAGAGCTCGGAGGAGAAGATCTCGCTCTCCGAGCGGTTCGGGTTGTGGGTGTCGTTCTACCCGTTCGACCAGGACGGCTACCTCGAGATCGTCGGGCACTGGCTGGGCGAGATGGGCTGCGCACCCGAGGACGTCGAGCACGCCCGCACGGAGGCGCTGCAGTGGGCGCTCGCGCGGGGCTCGCGCAGCGGCCGCGTCGCGTGGCAGTTCGCTCGGGACTTCGCCGGCCGCAAGGCCAAGGGGTGAAGGGCGAAGCGGTCATCGACGTCGCCGCCGCGGTGCTGCTGCGCGCGGACGGGCAGTTCCTGCTGACGCAGCGGCCCGCCGGCAAGGTCTACGGCGGCTACTGGGAGTTCCCCGGCGGCAAGCTCGAGCCCGGCGAACCGCCGGGGCGCGCGCTCGCGCGCGAGCTGCACGAGGAGCTCGGGCTCGACATCCTCGAGGCGACGCCCTGGATCACGCGCGTCTACGCCTATCCCCACGGCACGGTGCGCCTGCGCTTCTTCCGCGTCCGTCGCTGGGACGGCGATCCGCACGGCCGGGAGGGCCAGGCGTTCGCCTGGCAGCGCGTCGAGGCGATCACCGTTCAGCCGATGCTGCCGGCGAACGAGCCGGTGCTGCGCGCGCTCGCGCTGCCCACCGAGTACGCGCTCTCGAACGCGACCGAGGTGGGCGACGAGGCCTT
>JBOIFD010000410.1:0-7999 GCA_050741515.1 Burkholderiales bacterium | reverse complement strand
CCGCCGATGATGCTGCCGACGACCACGACGAAGATGCTCATCAGCGGGAGCACGTATTTGACGAAAGGCATCAGCCGCTCGCGCCACGAGAGCGACGCCAGGTCGTACGGCGGCGCGAGGTCCGGGTTGCGCCAGCAGCGCAGGATGACGTACCCGAAGAAGAGCGCGGCCATGATCAGCGCCGGGATGATCGACGCCACGAGCAGCTCGCCGATCGGGATGCGCGCGACCGAGCCGAGCAGGACCGCGAGCGCCGACGGCGGAATCAGCATCGCGAGCCCGCCGACCGCGACGATCGGCCCCACCGAGACCGAGGAATGGTAGCCGCGCCGGTACATTTCCGGCAGGAGCGTGGAGCCGAGCATCGCGGTGTTGGCGATCGTCGAGCCCGAGAGCGCGGAGAAGATCGTCCCGCCCGTGATCGCCACGAGCGAGAGCCTGCCCGGCAGCCGCGCGATCAGCTTGTCGACGGCGTCGATCGCGCGCGAGGCGACGCCGGTATAGAACATCACCTCGCCCATGAAGATGAACAGCGGGATCGGCAGCAGCGCGAAGCTCTGCACCGAGTCGACGGCGCTGCGCACGAGCTGCATCACGCCCTTGTCGCCGCCCATGAAGATGAACGCGCCGACGAGATTGGCGGCGAAAAACGCGAACACCACCGGCATGCCGAACGCCATGAAGACGAGCAGCATGCCGAGCAGCAGCGCGAGGACTTCGTACCAGGCCATCGATTCAGGTCGGGTCGGCGGCGGGGCGGACGAGCCGGCGCAGGTAGATCCCGAACAGGAGCAGCATGACCGGCGGCACGATGACGAACACGTACCACTCGGGGAACACGAAGCTCTTCTGCACCATCACCTGCGCCGCGTACGAGCGCCACAGGACCCGGCACGCGTAGTAGCACAGCACGGCGCACACGACCGCGCCGAGGAGGTCGGTCACGCGGCGGACCGCCCGCTGTCGATCGGGCGCGAGCCGCTCGACCACGAGCTCGATCGAGATGTGGCCGCCTTCCCGCAGCACCCACGGCGCGCCGAGGAAGGTGATCGCGTAGAGCATGTACTCGGTCGCCTCGAGCGACCAGGGGAGCGTGAGCACCCGGAGCGACCGCGTGCCGACGTCGACGAGGATCAGCGCCGTGAGCAGAACGAGGAGCGCCCCCGCGACGACCGCGAGGGCGTCGATCAGCAGGTCGAACCAGGACCGCGCCGACGCCGGAGCCGGGGCTTTCGCCATGGGGAGTCGGCGGAGGGCGCGCGCGCGCGCCCGCCGCGCTGGACGCCGGGATTCCCTATTTGCCGCTGAGCAGCGGCCGGACTTTGTTGACGAACGCGGGGTTCCCCTTGGCGAGGTTTTCCCAGTAGAGCTCCTCGGCCTGGCTCGCGAACGCCGGGCCGAGGTCGACGTACTTGATGCCCGCCTGGTCCTGGACCGCCTGCTGCTTGCCGCTTTCGGCGGCGCGCCACTTCGGCCACTCGCCCTCGACCCACTCGGCCGTCCGGGTCAGGCACTGGCGCTGGTCGTTGTCGAGGGACTTCCATTTGTCGAGGTTGACCAGGATCGCGACCGCGGCGCTGATGAACCCCGGCCCGTAGCGGTACTTGGTGTACTTGTGCCAGCCGAAATCGGCGATGCCCCAGAGCGGCCAGCCGTAGCCGTCCACGGTCCCGCGCTCGAGCGCGGTGTGCACCTCGGGCGGCGCCATCCGCACCGGGAGCCCCCCTAGCGACTTGAAGAACGCGTCGTAGATCGGCGTCGACCGCAGGCGGAAGCCGTCGAACTTGCCCCCCTGCGCGGGCTTGAGGGTGTAGATGTGGAACCGCACGCCGTTCATCAGGTGGGTCAGGTACCAGGCGTTCAGCTTCTGGTTGTGGACCTCGTTGATCAGCGCCCACGCCCCGTTCTTGCGCTGCGCCGCCGACTCGTTGCGCGCCACGCTGATGACGTCGCCCTCCGGCACCGCGCCGACGTAGTAGTTCGGCGGGCCGTAGTGCAGGTCCACGACGCCGTTCTTCAGCGCGTTCCACTGCTCGAGCGACTTGATCGCCTCGGGCCCGACGACGCTGATCTTGACCTTGCCCGAGCACTGCTTGTTGACTTCGTCCACCCAGCGGGTGAACTGCGCGACGTACACGGATTTCACCGGCAGGAACGCGGCGGCTTTCAGGGCGACCTCGGCGGCGCCGGCGGCTGCTGGGATCGCCGCTGCGGCGAGCGCCGCGACGCAAAACGTGAAACGCAAGTGATTCCTCACGGGCCTCCTCCTCCAAAGGTGTGCCGGCCGAGTCTAGCGATTGCCCCCGACCAGGGCAAGCGCTCGAGCGTCGCACCGGCGCGGGGCGTCAGCCCCGCCCTTCGCCCGGCGGCCGCAGGAGCTCCAGGTGGCGAAACAGCGCGACGAAGCGCCCGACGAGGTCGCGCTGGTAGGCCGCGAGATCGCGTTCGCGCCAGTCATAGAGGCCTTCGCCCTCGCGGGCGCCGCGCTTGCCCGCGTCCATCAGCTGCTTCACGATGCCGGGCGCCTGGTACCGCGCGTCGAGCGCGCGCGCGAGCGAGTTCGACGCGTAGTACAGGATGTCCACGCCGCCGTAGTCGATGAACTCGCACAGGCCCATCGTCGCGTAGCGCGGACCGAACCCGGCGCGGACCGCTTTGTCGATGTCCGCGGGCGTCGCAACGCCTTCCTCGACCAGTCGCGCGGCTTCGTTCATCGCCGCCACCTGCAGCCGGGGCACGATGTAGCCGGGCGACGGGGCGCAGCGGACGACCACCTTGCCGGCCGACTCGAGCAGCGCCTTCAGGGCCGCGAAGGTTCGTTCGGCGGTGGTCTTCGCCGGGCTCACCTCGACGAGCGGGATCAGGTACGCGGGATTGAGGAAGTGTGCGTTGATGAAGCGCCCGGGGTGGCTGACGAAGCCGGCCAGGGTATCGGCGAGCATGGACGACGTCGTCGAGGCGATGATCGCTCCGGGCCGCGCGTGGGCGCAGGTGCGCGCGAACGCGTCGCGCTTCGCTTCCGGAGTCTCGGTCACGCCCTCGAAGATGACATCGGCCGCGGCGAGCGCCGCCGGGGCCTCGCCGAGGGGCAGGAAGCGCACGCGCCCGAGAATGGCCTCGCGCTGCGCCTCGTGGAGCACGCCGAGGTCACGCAGCAAGGCGAGGTTCGCGGCGACCTCCCCGACCGCCGCCTCGCCCAGCCGGGCGACGTCCTCGGGCGCACGCGGCTTGAAATCGACGATGTCGACGCGATACCCGGCGTACGCGAACACCTGACCGATCCCACGGCCCATGCGTCCCGCCCCGAGCGCTACGATGCGCATCGCTCAGACGCCGGCCCGGAGCAGTTCATTCATGGCCGCCCGCGTCAGCCCGGCGAGACCGAGGTTCTCCAGCGTGCGGCCGCCCGCGCGGAGGTCGGCTCCGACCACCGCCGAGGCGACGGCGAGCAGGCCGCGCGCCACCGGGCAGGCGACGCCGGCCCACTCGCCGACCGAGACCAGGAACGCGAGGCCCTGCGCGACGTCCTCCCGCATGTAGCGGTGCTCGGTGAGCACGATGCGCTCGCGCCAGTCCTTCGAGTCGGTGAGCTTCTGGTGGACGCGCCGTCCGTACATCCACTCCTCGCCGCCGGTGCGATAGTGGTCCGCGAGCGGAAAGTGCGGCGCACGGTAGCCGAGCGCCTCGCGCACCGCGATCCGTTCGGCGTCGAGCGCGTCGGTGACGCGGCGGATCGCCGGCTGCGTGCCCTCGTTGTGGATGTCCCAGCGCTCGAAGTGCTCGAGCGGCCCGGCGTTCATGAGGATCAGCGGGGGATGGATGATCGGTCCGGCATTCATCAGCGCCGCGGACAGCGCATCCTCGACCGGCTCGATCGCCGGGAACGCGCGCTTCACCACGCCGAAGGCCGTGGCGTGCAAACGCGCGGGGAACACGCCGGTGGGCAGACGCGTCGCGCGCGCGGTGATGGCGGCGGTCGTGGGCCCGTGCTTGCGGGTGAGCCAGGGGAGGGTGCCGGTCTCGGCAAACGCGAACTCCGCCCGGCTGCCGGCATCGCGGATCAGCCGCGCCATCAGGTACGAGCCGAAGGTCCCGGGAGCGAGAAACACGACCTGGCCAGCGGCGAGGTGCGGCGCGAGCCGCTGCGCGTTGTCGGGTTGGGTGAACGCGGGATCGGGCATCACCACCAGCGCCGCGCCGCGCACCGCCTCGCCGAGATCGGGCGTGACGAGCGCGATCGGAACCGTGCGCTCGCCGTCGCCGTCCCGCAGCGTGAGCGCTCGGGTGGCGAGCACGGGCGCGAGCGCTTCGGCGTCCCGGCGCCAGAAGCGCACTTCGTGGCCCCGCGCCGAGAGGTCGGCCGCGCCGGCGTAGGCGCCGTTGCCACCGCCCAGGACTGCGACTCGCATCCGGCTCCTCCGGCTCGACGGGTTGCGCTGGGCGCGGCCCGGGGGGCGGCGCGCAGCGGATCACGGCGATGATCGGTGAAAACCGCGGCGCGTGTAAATGCCGACCCGGGTCCGTCCGGGGCCGGGCCGGGCGGCTATGATGGGGCCGTGCGCCGCGTCTCGGCCCGTCCGTCCCGTTGATCCTCTACGCCACCACGATCCTGCTCTCGGCGTTCCTGCTGTTCCAGGTGCAGCCGATCATCGCCAAGATGATCCTGCCGTGGTTCGGCGGCTCGGCTGCCGTCTGGACGGTCTGCGTGCTGTTCTTCCAGCTTCTGCTCGTTGCCGGCTATCTCTACTCGCACTGGCTGATCCGGGGCGTGAGCGCGCGGGCGCAGGGCGTCGTCCACATCGCCCTGCTCGCGGTCGCGGTCGCGGCGCTCCCGATCCTGCCGGACGCGACCTGGAAGCCGGTCGGCGAGGCGGACCCGAGCTTCCGCATCCTCGGGCTGCTCGCGGCGAGCGTCGGCCTGCCGTACTTCCTGCTCGCGACGACGAGCCCCCTGGTGCAGGCGTGGTACGCGCGGGCGCGGGCCGGCGCGATGCCGTATCGGCTCTACGCGCTCTCGAACTTCGGCTCGATGCTCGCGCTCGTCAGCTATCCGTTCGTCGTCGAGCCGTGGCTCCCGACGCGCTGGCAGGCGCTCGGCTGGTCGGGCGCGTTCGTCGCGTTCGCTGCCGTGTGCGGGGCGCTCGCATGGCAGGCCCGGGCGCTGCCGGCCGAGGTGCGCTCGGCGATCGACGACGTGCCCGGCGCGCCGCCGGGGGTCGCGAGCCATGCCCTGTGGGCCGGCCTCGCGGCCGGCGCGTCGGTCCTGCTGCTCGCCTTCACCAGCCACCTGTCGCAGAACGTCGCGCCGATCCCGTTCCTGTGGGTGCTGCCGCTCGCGCTCTACCTCCTGTCGTTCATCCTGTGCTTCGAGGGGCGGGGCTGGTACCAGCGCCGGCATTACCTGCCGCTCGCCGCGGCGGGATTCGTCGGCGTGTGCGTGACGCTCCACCGCGACTACCACAACCCGCAGCTCGCGCTGCTGATCCCGCTCTACTGCGCGGCGCTGTTCGCCGCGTGCATGGTGTGCCACGGCGAGCTCGCGCGCCTGAAGCCGCATCCGCGTCATCTCACGGCGTTCTACGTCGCGATCGCGCTCGGCGGCGCGCTCGGCGGCGCGTTCGTCGGCCTGGTCGCGCCGCGGGTCTTCCCCGACCTCTACGAGCTGCCGGTCGGCATGGTCGCGACGGCCATGCTCGTCGTGCTGGTGCTCGAGCGCGACCACGGCGCCTTTCCGGCGCGGGGAGCGTGGCGCGCGGCCGTCGGGGGAGCGGCGGTGTTCGCGTTCGGGCTCGCGACGGCCCTGGCGTGGATCTACGCCGACCTTGCTTCGGGAACGCGGGTGCTCGCGCGCAACTTCTACGCCGCGCTACGGGTATCGGACTCCGGCCGCGGCCTCGAGGAGGCGCGGCTCCTCACCCACGGCACGATCACCCACGGCAAGCAGTTCCGCGACCCGACGCGGCGCGACTGGCCGACGACTTACTACGGCGAGACCTCGGGCGTCGGACGCGCGATCGAAGCGCTGCGCGCCGCCGGGCCGCTGCGGATCGGCGTGATCGGCCTCGGCACCGGGACGCTTGCGGCATACGGCCGCGCCGGCGACACGATTCGCATGTACGAGCTCAATCCGCAGGTGATCGAGCTCGCGCTGCGGGAATTCACCTATCTCACGGACTCGAAAGCCCAGATCGAGATCGTGCTCGGCGATGCCCGCCTGTCGCTCGAGCGCGAGCCCGCGCAAGGCTTCGACGTCCTCGCCGTGGACGCGTTCTCGAGCGACTCGATCCCGGTGCACCTGCTGACCGCCGAGGCGTTCGCGGTGTACTTCCGGCACCTGAAGCCGGGCGGCGTCCTCGCCGTCCACATCTCCAACCGCTACCTCGATCTGAAGCCGGTGCTGAAGGAGGCGGGAGCGAGGTTCGGGAAGACCGCGCGGATCGTGGACGACGAGAGCGACGCCGGCCGTGGCACCTACGGCACGACCTGGGTGCTGTTCGCCGCTGCGCCGGATGTCTTCGCGCAGGAGCGGCTCAAGGATGCCGCCGCGCCGCTCGAGGCGGACCGCTCGATCCGGGTGTGGACCGACGACTACAGCGATCTGTACCGGATCCTGAAGTGACGCGCGTCAGCGCGTCATCCCCGCGACAGCGGGGATCCAGTACGGCTTGCGTCAGCGCGTCAGCCCCGCGACAGCGGGGATCCAGTACGGCTTGCGTCAGCGCGTCAGCACGACGTTCGACGGGACCGACCCGACCGGGTAGCCCCGCGCGACCCACTCCGGGAAGCCGCCGCGGAACCAGTAGACCTCCGTGTGCCCCGCCTTGACCGCGGCGACGGACGACTTGTAGCTCTTCCAGCACTCCGCGCCGTTGCAGGCGAAGACGACCGGCGCGTTCTTGCTGTCGCTCGCCCGGGCGACGTCGAAGTTGTCCTTCGTCACGTCGAACCCGACCTCCTTGGCGCTCTTCTCGGCATAGGGGAGCCATCTCGCGCCCTTGATATGCCGCTCGCGGTACTCCTCCTCGCTGCGCGTGTCGTAGACGGGGACGCCCTTCCGCATCAGCTCCGCGACCTCTTCGGCGCTCACGATCGTGGCGCCGTTCAGGACGCGCGGCGTGAAGTAGCCGAGCGTTGCCACGTAGTCGTACTCCTTCGCCGAGATCGGCTGCATCCGGCGCACGTCCAGGCCGGCGAAATCGACCGCGGCGACGGTCTTCGCGTTCGGCGTCAGGAAGGCCGAGCGGATCCGGTTCTTGGTCCCTCGATCCAGGGTGCTCAGCACGGCGATCCCGGTCATCGGCGCGGCGCGGGTCTCGAGCAGGATCCGGCCCTTGTTGCGCGACAGCCACTCCTCGGCGAGCCGGCGGTCGGCGACCGCCAGGTCCGCCTGCCCGAACTCGAGCGCGAGCAGCGCCGCCTCGTGATACCGGAACTGCCTGATTTCCTTGAAATAACTCTTCGCCTGGACGCCGCGGGCGTTCAGCTCGCCGCGGGCCAGGTAGGTCGCCAGCGAGTCGGCCGGCGGCAGGGCGAGGCGCTTGCCGTTCGCCTCCTGGAACGAGGTCACCTTGCTCGCCTCGCTCGCGATGAAGACCGCGCGCTCCTCCCCCGGAAACCGGGCCACCGGCTCGTAGCCGTAGCGGATCGCGCTGCCGATCACGTGCGCCGGCCCAATCATGAGGTCGTAGCCTCGGGACCGGGTGCGCGCCAGCTCCCGCGTGAGGTCCCGGCCGAAGCTCAGGCGGATGTCGGAGCCGGTGGCGGCGCCGACGTAAGTCGCGAGCGTGCTGTAGCGGTCCATGAAGGCGGCGGTGCTGATCTCCTCGCGGGCCTCGCCGGAGATGCTGACCTTCAGCTGCTGGGCGGCGGCCGGGAAGGCGGCCGCAGCGACGCCGATCGCGGCGAAAGCTAGGACAGGAAGCCTGCGCATGTCGTCCACCGTTGGTGTTGTAGTGAGCGGGCGCCGTCGATCCGCCGGCGTGGCGTCGCGGTCCCTTAT
>JBOIFD010000409.1:0-3301 GCA_050741515.1 Burkholderiales bacterium | reverse complement strand
CGGCGCGCGCGAGGCGACACCGGTGCGCGCCGGCACCGCCAGGCCGCCGCCGCCCGCGCCCAAGCCGGCCGTCGTCGACCGCAAGGGGGCCGAGCGCTCGAGCCTGATCGCCGAGTTCTCCTTCGAGAACTTCGTTCCCGGCAAGGCGAACCAGCTCGCGCGCGCCGCGGCCGTGCAGGTCGCCGAGAACCCCGGCACGTCCTACAACCCGCTGTTCGTCTACGGCGGGTCCGGGCTCGGCAAGACGCACCTGCTGCACGCGATCGGCAGCCACGTGGCCGCACACCAGAAGAGCGCGAAGGCGCGCTACCTCCACGCCAACCAGTACATCACCGACGTCGTCCGCGCCTACCAGCAGCGGTCGTTCGACGCCTTCAAGCGCTACTATCACTCGCTCGACCTGCTGCTGATCGACGACATCCAGTTCTTCACCGGCAAGGACCGGACGCAGGAGGAGTTCTTCTACGCGTTCAACGCGCTGGTCGAGGGCCACAAGCAGATCGTCATCACCTGCGACACCTACCCGCGCGACGTCGCCGGCATCGACGACCGCCTGAAGACCCGCTTCAGCTGGGGGCTCACCGTGGCGATCGAGCCGCCCGAGCAGGAGATGCGCGTCGCGATCGTGCTGAAGAAGGCCGAGGCGGTGGGCGTGAAGCTCGACGAGGACGTCGCGTTCTTCATCGCCAAGCACGTCCGTTCGAACGTGCGCGAGCTCGAAGGCGCGCTGAAGAACGTCCTCGCCTTCGCGACGTTCAGCGGCAAGGAGGTCAGCGTCGAGGCGGCCAAGGAGGCGCTGAAGGACCTGCTCTCGGCGCACAACCGCCAGATCTCGATCGAGAACATCCAGAAGACGGTCGCGGAGTTCTACAAGATCAAGGTCGCCGACCTGCACGCCAAGAAGCGCAGCCGCAACATCGCCCGGCCGCGGCAGATGGCGATGGCGCTCGCCAAGGAGCTCACCGAGATGAGCCTGCCCGAGATCGGCGACGCGTTCGGCAACCGCGACCACACCACCGTGCTCCACGCGTGCCGCACGATCAACCTGCTCCGCGGAAAGGACAGCGATCTCAATCGCGACTTCCACGTCCTCGAGCAGACGCTCAAGGGCTAGTCCGGTCCCGGTGCGGATGCGCGCTGCAATGTCCTGGAAGCGGGCCCGACCACCGGTCGCCGGACGGGTCGAGCGGGCGCTGTATAACTCGCCGGAGGCTGTGGGCAACTCCGGCCGGCCGGTGCCGGCGGCCCGGTTGCGCGCGACCAGGGCACCGATGATCCACAGCCCGGCGCACAGCCTGTCCACAGCGCAAACGCCTGGTTGAATGATGAAGTTTCACGTTATCCCCGGGAATTCGGCCGCTCATCATTAGTCTTAGGATTAGTATATGAATCTAGTAAAGACCAGCCGCGAGACCCTGCTGCGACCCCTGCAGGCGGTGGCCGGCATCATCGAGCGGCGGCACACGCTGCCGATCCTGTCGAATGTCCTCGTCCAGCGCGACGGCACCCGGCTCGCGTTCGTCGCGACCGACATCGAGATCGAGATCAGCGCCGACGCGGCGGCCGAGGCGCAGGGCGACGGCAAGTCCCTGACGGTCGGCGCGCGGAAGCTCCTCGACATCCTGCGCGCGCTGCCCGAGGGCGCCGAGGTGACGCTCACGCAGGGCGAGAAGCGGCTGCAGCTGAAGAGCGGCAAGAGCCGGTTCCAGCTGCAGACCCTGCCGCCGGAGGACTTCCCGCGGCTCGCCGCGCCGGACGGCGCGGCGGTGTCGCTGTCGCTCCCGCAGAAGGCCCTCAAGGGACTGCTGGCGCTCGTGCAGTACGCGATGGCGCAGCAGGATATCCGCTACTACCTGAACGGGCTGCTGATGGTCATCGACGGCGAGGAGCTGCGCATGGTCGCGACCGACGGTCACCGGCTCGCGGTGGCGACGCGGGCGGTCGCGGCGGAGGCGCTGGGGCGGCAGGAGGTGATCCTGCCGCGCAAGACCATCATCGAGCTCACCAAGCTGCTTGGCGACACCGATGACCCGGTCGCGATCGAGCTCTCGGGGAGCCAGGCACGCTTCCGGTTCGACGGGGTGCTCCTCGCCTCGAAGCTGGTCGACGGGAAGTTCCCGGACTACCAGCGGGTCATCCCGACCGCGCAGCCGAAGCAGCTGCGGATCAACCGCCAGCTCCTCGCCCAGGCGCTGAGCCGCGCGGCGATCCTCACGAGCGACAAGTTCCGCGGGGTGCGCTGGGTGCTCGGCGAGGGGAGCTTGCGCATCTCCTGCACCAACACCGAGCAGGAGGAGGCGCAGGACGAGCTCGACGTCGACTACAAGGGCGAGGCGCTGGACGTGGGCTTCAACGTGCAGTACCTGCTCGACGTGCTGAACAACCTCGACGCCGACGAGATCGACGTCGCGCTCGGCGACGCCAACTCGAGCGCGCTCGTGACCGTCCCGTCGCGGACCGATTTCAAGTACGTCGTGATGCCGATGCGCATCTGACGCTGCCAGGGATGAGCGAAGAGAATCGACCGCAGTCGCCGGCCGAGCACCCCGCGGGCGGGCCGGAGGCGCAAGTCCACAAGCCCGGGCCCCAGCACGACGCCTACGACTCCTCGAGCATCAAGGTGCTCAAGGGGCTGGACGCCGTGCGCAAGCGCCCGGGGATGTACATCGGCGACACCTCCGACGGCACCGGCCTGCACCACATGGTGTTCGAGGTGGTCGACAACGCCGTCGACGAGGCGCTGGCCGGCTACTGCAACGAGATCATCGTCACGATCCACACCGACAACTCGGTGAGCGTCGTCGACAACGGCCGCGGGATCCCGACCGAGATCCACAGGGACGACGAGCTCGGGCGCTCCGCCGCCGAGATCGTGATGACCGAGCTCCACGCCGGCGGCAAGTTCGACTCGAACTCGTACAAGGTCGCCGGCGGCCTGCACGGGGTCGGCGTCTCGGTCGTCAACGCGCTCTCCGAGTGGCTGCGGCTCACCATCCGCCGCGACGGCCTGGTGCACTTCATGGAGTTCCGTCGCGGCGAGCCGGTCGCGCCGCTCAAGGTGCTCGGCAAGACCGAGCGCCGCGGGACGGAGGTGCACTTCCTCGCCGCCGGCGAGACGTTCGGCAACGTCGAGTACCACTACGACATCCTGGCGCGGCGGCTGCGGGAGCTCTCGTTCCTCAACAACGGCGTGCGGATCGTGCTGCTCGACCAGCGCGCCGGCAAGGAAGAGGTGTTCTCGTTCACCGGCGGAGTGCGCGGCTTCGTCGAGTACATGAACCGCAGCAAGCAGGTCCTGCAC
>JBOIFD010000408.1:0-9837 GCA_050741515.1 Burkholderiales bacterium | reverse complement strand
GTTTGCTGTATAAAACGCCAGGATGATGGATATCCAGTACCGGCGCCGGCGCGCCGGCGGCTCGGGCGCGCTGCCGACCCGCGACCACGAAGCCGACGGCGCAGGCTCACGTCCTGAGCCACTCGCGGGCGCAAACTGCGCGGCGTGCGCTGTCCGCTCGCGGGAAGTGCGGTCTGGCAGGGGCGCGTAAACCTTTATGGGAGAATGACCGTGGCATCCGAAAGCAACGTGGTTCACCTCGTGGACGACAACAAATCCAAGGCCCTCGCCGCCGCGCTCGCCCAGATCGAGAAGCAGTTCGGGAAGGGTTCGATCATGCGCATGGACGCGCAGGCGGTGCCGGACGTGCAGGTCGTCTCGACCGGCTCGCTCGGCCTCGACCTCGCGCTCGGCATCGGCGGCCTGCCGCGCGGCCGGGTCGTGGAGGTCTACGGCCCCGAGTCGTCAGGCAAGACCACGCTCACGCTGCAGGTGATCGCCGAGGCCCAGAAGGCCGGCGGGACGGCGGCCTTCATCGACGCCGAGAACGCGCTCGACCCGAGCTACGCCGCGAAGCTCGGGGTCAGGATCGAGGACCTTCTCATCTCCCAGCCCGACACCGGCGAGCAGGGGCTGGAGATCGCCGACATGCTGGTGCGCTCCGGCTCGGTCGACGTCATCGTGATCGACTCGGTCGCGGCGCTCGTTCCCAAGGCCGAGATCGAGGGCGAGATGGGCGACCAGCTGCCCGGCCTGCAGGCGCGCCTGATGAGCCAGGCGCTGCGCAAGCTCACCGGCAACATCAAGCGCACCAACACGCTCGTCATCTTCATCAACCAGATCCGGATGAAGATCGGCGTCATGTTCGGCAACCCCGAGACCACCACCGGCGGCAACGCGCTCAAGTTCTACGCCTCGGTGCGGCTCGACATCCGCCGCATCGGGTCGATCAAGAAGGGCGAGGAGGTCATCGGCTCCGAGACCCGCGTCAAAGTGGTCAAGAACAAGATCGCGCCGCCGTTCCGCGAGGCGATCTTCGACATCCTCTACGGCGAGGGCATCTCCCGCGAGGGCGAGATCCTCGAGCTCGGCGTCCTCCACGGCGTGGTCGACAAGTCCGGGGCGTGGTACGCCTACAAGAAGGACCGCATCGGCCAGGGCAAGGACAACGCGCGCGAGTACCTGAAGGAGCGTCCCGAGCTCGCCGCGGAGCTCGAGGCCAGGATCCGCGAGAAGGCGGGCGTCGGAAAGGCCGCCCCGGCCGCCGTCGCGGCGGAGGCCTGAAGCCCCGCCCGTGGGAAGCAAGCCGACGCTGCGCGAGCGAGCGATCGCGTGCCTCGCGCAGCGCGAGCACTCCCGCGCCGAGCTCGCCCGCAAGCTCGCGCGGCACGCCGACGACCCGGACGAGATCCCGCCGCTGCTCGACGAGCTCGTCCGCCGCAAGCTCCTCTCCGACGACCGCTACGCCGAAGTGCGCGCGAACGCCCTGGCCCGCAAGTTCGGGGCGACGCGCATCGCGTGGGAGCTGCGCGCGAAAGGCGTAGACAATGCGGCAATCGCGGAGGCGACGCGCGAGGTTCGCGCGACCGAGCTGTCGCGGGCCCGCGAAGCCTGGGCCAAGCGCTTCGGCCGTCCGCCCGGCAGCGCGGCCGAGCGGGCGAAGCAGATCCGGTTCCTGCAGGGCCGCGGCTTCTCCTTCGACGCGATCCGGAAGGTGATCTCGGGGGTCGAAGACGCGTGAAACGACGGACGCGCGCGAGCGGCGGCGTATACTTCTCGTGCCAACATCGCGTCCCGTTCGCCTGAACGACTCATGGGAAACCTCGCCACGCCCGAAACGCTGGCTCTGCGCTGGGGTGAAGTCCTGCGTGACCCGGCGCTCAAGAACCTCCCTTACAAGATCGAGCTGAACGCGTGGGGGAAGGTCGAGATGAGCCCGGCCTCGAACCGCCATGGCCGACTGCAGATCCTGATCGGCGCCGAACTGCTGCGCCAGCTGCCGGAGGGCATCGTCGTCAGCGAGGCGTCGATCCTGACCGACATCGGCGTGCGCGTACCGGATGTTGCATGGGGCTCAGCGTCGTTCGCGCAGACACACGGCGAGAGCACGCCCTTCCGGCGAGCGCCCGAGCTCTGCGTCGAGATCGTTTCCCCGTCCAACTCCGACGAGGAGGTCCGCGAGAAGATCCGCGCCTATCTGGCGGCCGGCGCCGAGGAGGTTTGGATTGCTTCCGTCGACGGTACGGTCCGATACTTCGACCGGACCGGCGAGCGGCCTGCGAGCCGCTATCCCGTGAGGATCTCCCTACCCCCGCCGATCGGCTAGAACGGCGCGGGCGGCCGGCGCCGTGGTTCGCTCCTGCACTGAAGCCGACTTTGCCGCGATCCTCGCGATCGTCAACGACGCCGCGCAGGCCTACCGCGGCCACATCCCCGCCGACCGCTGGCGCGAGCCTTACATGCCGGAAGAGGAGCTTCGTCACGAGCTCGATGCCGGCGTCGTGTTCTGGGGCTGGGAGCAGGCCGGCAGGCTCGTCGGCGTGATGGGCCTCCAGGACGTCGCCGACGTGGCGCTGATCCGTCACGCCTACGTCGCCACCGCCGCGCGTCGGCGAGGCGTCGGCGGCGAGCTGCTGGCGTTCCTCCTCCATCGCACCTCGCGGCCGGTGCTCATCGGCACCTGGGCCGCGGCGACGTGGGCGGTCCGGTTCTACGAGCAGCACGGCTTCCGAGTCGTGTCGCTGGCCGACAAGGAACGGCTGCTCCGCAAGTACTGGCGCATTCCGGACCGGCAGATCGAGACGTCGGTCGTGCTCGCGGACCCGAAGTGGCAGGCCGAGGAGGGCGCGGCCGTCTGCTAGCATTCGCCCGCTTGCGAGAGTAGTTGCGTGAGCCTTGCGTGGAGGAGGGGGCGTGAGTCTCGCGGTACAAAGCCTGTTCGGCTTCTTCGCGCTGCACGCGCTCGCGTGGCTGCTCTCCGAGCGCCGGCGGGCGATCCCGTGGCGGCCGGTGCTGGCCGGCATGGCGCTCACGCTCGTGCTCGCGGCGGTCTTCCTCAAGGCGCCGCTCTTCTCCGAGCTCTTCCTCTGGCTCAACCGCGCGGTCGGGGCGCTCGACCGCGCGACCCAGGCCGGCACGTCGTTCGTCTTCGGCTACCTGGGCGGCGCGCCGCTGCCCTACGAGGAGAAGCCGGAGACCAGCTCGTTCGTCCTCGCGTTCCGCGCGCTGCCCCTCGTGATCGTGATCAGCGCGCTCTCGGCGCTGCTCTTCTACTGGCGCATCCTGCCCTGGGTCGTGCGCGGGTTCGCGTGGCTCCTCGTCCGTTCGATGCGCATCGGCGGGGCCACCGGCCTGGCGGCGGCGGCGAACGTGTTCGTCGGCATGGTCGAGGCGCCGCTGCTCGTGCGGCCCTACCTCGCCGCGATGAGCCGCGCGGAGCTCTTCGTGACGATGAGCTGCGGCATGGCGACGGTTGCCGGCACCGTGATGGTGCTCTACGCGACCATCCTCGGGAAAGCCGTCCCGGACGCGCTCGGCCACATCCTGATCGCCTCGCTCATCGCGACCCCGGCCGCGATCGCCGTGTCCCTGCTGATGGTCCCGCCGGAGCCCGGGGCGGGAACGGCCGACGCGGAGGCCGGGCTCGCCCCCTCGGCGGCGACGAGCAGCATGGACGCAATCACGCGCGGCACGCTCGACGGCGCGGCGCTGCTCGTCAACATCGTCGCGATGCTGCTCGTGCTGGTCGCGCTCGTGAGCCTGGCCAATGCGGCGCTCGGCCTGGCGCCCGACGTGGCCGGCGCCCCGGTCACCCTGCAGCGCGCGCTCGGGCTCGTCATGGCGCCGCTCGCGTGGCTCGCAGGGATTCCCTGGGCCGAGGCGCACACCGCCGGCCAGCTGCTCGGGACGAAGATGATCCTCAACGAGCTGATCGCCTACATCGACCTCGCGAAGCTGCCCGAGTCGGCGCTCGCGCCGCGCAGCCGGCTGGTGATGACCTACGCGCTCTGCGGCTTCGCGAATCTCGGCAGCCTGGGCATCATGATCGGCGGCCTGGCGACGATGGCCCCGGAGCGCCGCGAGGACATCGTGCGCCTCGGCGCGAAGACGCTGGTGTCCGGCACGCTCGCGACGCTGATTGCGGCGAGCGTCGTCGGCGTGCTCTACTGAGGCCGCTCATGGACGCTCCCGAGGCTCTCGAGCTCGCCGCGGCGCACCTGCGGGATCCGGCCAGCAGCTGGAGCGTGGGGACGTTCGGCGTGCTCGCCGAATTCGCGCGCGAACCGGGCGAGGCGTGCGAGATCGACGACCTGACGGTCGTGACCGGCCGCGGTTCGATCCGGGTCGCGCGCGCGCCGGAGGTCCGCGCGCTCGCCTACGAGGCGCTGAGCGCCCAGCCCGGGCAATGGCACCACGGGGTCTTCTTCTGCATGCGGCGTGCCAAGACCGAGCTGGCGCCGCGGCGCGCGATCGTCGAGCTCGGCCCCGACCGCGATGCGATCCGCGCCGCGGACCGCGATGCACACCTCTTCGATCTCGGTCTCGGTGCAACGACCTTCTCGTTCTGCGTCCGCACCGCGGACCCGGCGCTCCTCGCCGCGCTGCGTCGCGCGGCCGGCACGCGACTGCTCGATCCGCCGCGCGGCGTCGCGCGCCTGATCGTCGAGGCGAGCCCGCATCGCGTCGCGGTCACGCGTCTCGCGCGGATCGAGGTCTATCAGCCGATTGCGCGGGAGGACGGCCGGACGCCTTCGGGCCCGCACACGCATCTGATCCCGAGCGTGCTCCGCCCTGCGCTCACCCACTCGGCGAACATCGCCGTGCCGGCCGGCTGGGTGCCGGCGCTCGCGCTCTATCCCATGCACCCCGCGCGCGACGAGGCGGGACACCCGAAGCCGTTCGAGCCCGAGACCCACGCCGCGTTCCAGGCGCTGGTCGCGCGCTATGGCGACCCGGCCGCACGCGCGGCGAAGTCGACCCTCCTCGCGGCGGTCGAGCGCGGCGTTTCGCCGTCGGTCCGTCGGTTGCCGACGTCGCGGCGCGGCCGCGCGGCGTCGCGGATCGCCCTGCGGCAGCTGCGGCAGTCGGGCGCCGACTCGCCGGTGCTCGAGGACTGGGAGCGCGTCCTGGAACGGGTCGCGCCGCCGGCGGCTCGCTGAGCGCCGGAGACGCCGACCCATGTGTACCCCGCAGATTTACGAGGCGGTGACCGCGACCTGCCGCCGCCGCTTGCCCCCGGCCGCGCCAGGCTCGACGCGCTCGCACCTCGACATCGGCGCCGGACAGGGCGAGCTGATCCGGCGGCTCGGCGACGCGATGCCGCTGCGCTCGGCCGCCTGCGACTTCCACGTGGAGCGGTTCGACGGCGCCGCGGTCCCGATCGCGCAGGTGGACCTCGAGCGCGAGCCCCTGCCGTACCCGGACGGCGCGTTCGATCTGGTGACCTGCTCGGAAGTCGTGGAGCACCTGGAGAACTACCGGGCGCTCGTCCGCGAGGCGTATCGGGTCACGAAGCCGGGCGGGCTCCTCGTCCTGACGACGCCGAACGTGCTCAACGCGCAATCCCGCATGCGCTACCTCGCCTCGGGCTTTCCGGTGCTCTTCGGCCCGCTCCCGGTCGGCCACGACGAGCGCCATTCGACGGCGCGCCACATCACCCCGATCCCCTATTTCTATCTCGCGCACGCCCTGCTCGAGACGGGCTTCGGTGGCGTCGAGCTCGACATCGACAAGGTGCAGCGGACTTCGGTCGTCTGGCTCGCGCTCGCCGCGCCGGTGATCGCCGGCGGCTGGCTCCGGTTCGTGACCCGCGAAGGCCGCCGGCTCCGGACCATCACGATGATGAACGCGCCGCACGTCGCGATGCATCGCTCCTGGCGCCTGCTGGTCGGCCGAACGATCGTGGTCTCGGCGGCGAAGACCGGCGGCTAGCGGCGCGGCCCGCGCGCGCCGTTTGCATCGCCCCGCGATTCCAGCGAAAATGCCTTGAATCTTCAATCGGTTGTCATCCATGAAGTCGTCCGAGATCCGCACGAGATTCCTGCAGTTCTTCGAGGAGCGCGGGCACGCGATCGGGCCCTCGTCGTCGCTCGTGCCGGGGAGCGACCCGACGCTGCTCTTCACCAACTCCGGGATGGTGCAGTTCAAGGACGTGTTCCTCGGCAAGGAGACGCGCCCGTACCAGCGCGCCACCACCGCGCAGCGGTGCGTGCGCGCCGGCGGCAAGCACAACGACCTCGAAAACGTCGGCTACACCGCGCGCCATCACACGTTCTTCGAGATGCTCGGCAACTTCAGCTTCGGCGACTACTTCAAGCGCGCCGCGATCGTTTATTCGTGGGAGCTGCTGACCAGGGTCTACAAGCTCGCGCCCGAACGCCTGTGGATCACGGTCTACCAGACCGACGACGAGGCGTACGACGTGTGGACCCGGGAGGTCGGGGTCCCGCAGGGCCGGGTCACGCGCATCGGGGACAAGCCCGGCGGGCCGCCGTTCCAGAGCGACAACTTCTGGCAGATGGGCGAGACCGGACCGTGCGGGCCGTGCTCCGAGATCTTCTACGACCACGGTCCCGACGTGGCCGGCGGTCCCCCCGGCACGCCGGAGGCGGACGGCGACCGGTACGTCGAGATCTGGAATCTGGTGTTCATGCAGTTCAACCGCGACGAGCACGGCCGGCTGCACCCGCTGCCGAAGCCGTCGGTCGACACCGGCATGGGGCTCGAGCGCATCGCCGCGGTGCTGCAGGGCGTGCACTCGAACTACGAGATCGACCTCTTCCAGGACCTCATCAAGGCCGCGGCGCGCGAGACCGGCACCGAGTACCTGTCGTCGAACTCGCTCAAGGTGATCGCCGACCACATCCGCGCCTGCGCGTTCCTGATCGTCGACGGCGTCATTCCGGGCAACGAGGGCCGGGGTTACGTCCTGCGGCGGATCATCCGGCGCGCGATCCGGCACGGCTACAAGCTCGGGCAGAAGCACCCGTTCTTCCACCGGCTGGTCGACGACCTGTCGCGGGTCATGGGCGAGGCCTACCCCGAGCTGCCGCGCAACGCCGAGCGCGTGAAGCAGGTGCTGCGGACCGAGGAGGACCGCTTCGCCGAGACGCTCGAAAACGGCATGCGGGTCCTCGAGGGCGCGCTCACCCGCGAGGACCGGATGCTCGACGGCGAGACCGTCTTCCAGCTCTACGACACGTTCGGCTTCCCCGTCGACCTCACCGCGGACATCGCGCGCGAGCGCGGCGTGCGCGTCGACTACGCCGGCTTCGAGGCGGCGATGCAGCGGCAGCGCGAGCGCGCCCGGGCGGCGTCGAGGTTCCGCGCGGAGGCGGGGGTCGACTACTCGGGCCAGCCGACGCAGTTCCACGGCTACGACACGCTGGCGCTCGAGGGCAACGTGCTGGCGATCTACGTCGAGGGCGCGGAGGTCCGGGAGATCGGCGCGGGCGATCCGGCCGTGGTGGTCCTCGACCGCACGCCGTTCTATGCGGAGTCGGGCGGCCAGGTGGGCGACAAGGGCGAGCTCGCCGGCGCGAACGGCACCTTCCTGGTCGAGGACACGCAGAAGATCCAGCCGGAAGTGTTCGGCCACGAGGGCACGCTCGGGACCGGCAAGCTCCGGGTGGGCGACAAGGTGCTGGCGGGCGTCGACGGCATCGCGCGCGCGCGCGCCGCGTGGAACCATTCGGCGACCCACCTCATGCACGCGGCGCTGCGCAAGGTGCTCGGGCCGCACGTCCAGCAGAGGGGCTCGCTCGTCGATCCGTGGAAGACGCGGTTCGACTTCTCGCACAACGAGCCGATGACCGGGGACGAGATCCGCGAGGTCGAGGCGCTCGTCAACCGCGAGATCCGCCACAACAGCGAGGTGAGCGCGCGGATCATGCGGTTCGACGACGCGCTCAAGGCCGGCGCGATGGCGCTCTTCGGCGAGAAGTACGGCGACGAGGTCCGCGTCATCGGCATGGGCGAGCTCTCGACCGAGCTCTGCGGCGGCACCCACGTCAAGCGCACCGGCGACATCGGCTTCTTCAAGATCGTCGCCGAGTCGGGCGTCGCCGCCGGGATCCGGCGCGTGGAGGCGGTGACCGGGGAGGGGGCGCTCGCCTGGGTGCAGGAGCGCGAGGCGAAGCTCGCGGAAGCGGCGGCGGCGCTCAAGACGAGCCCGGACGACGTGGCCCAGAGGATCGTGCAGATCCAGGAGTCGGTGAAGACGCTGGAGAAGGAGCTCGCGCGGCTCAAGTCCAAGATGGCCGCGTCCCAGGGCGACGAGCTCACCGACCGGGCCGAGGACGTGAACGGCGTCAAGGTGCTCGCCGCGGCGCTCGACGGCGCGGACGCGAAGACGCTGCGCGACACGCTCGACAAGCTGAAGGACCGGCTGCATTCGGCGGCGATCGTGCTCGCCACCGCCGACGGCCCGAAGGTGAGCCTCGTCGCCGGCGTCACCAGCGACCTCACGGCGAAGCTGAAGGCCGGCGAGCTCGTCAACTTCGTCGCCCAGCAGGTGGGCGGCAAGGGCGGCGGGCGCGCCGACATGGCGCAGGCGGGCGGCAACGACCCGTCCAAGCTCCCCGCGGCGCTCGGCTCGGTGAAGGGCTGGGTGGCGCAGCGGCTGCAATAGGGAATGCGCTCGCGCCCCGGGGTGTTAACCCCCGGGGTGTTAACTTGAGTCTGCGGGGAGGTCCCTGCGGCCCGACCAGGAGGACAGTCATGAAGGGAATCCGGTTCGCCGCGGCGCTGGCGGTACTGGCGCTCGTCGCCACCGCCGCCGACGCGCAGCAGAAGCCGTTGCGCATCCGCGGCACCATCACCGCCATCGACGGCAACGTGCTGTCGGTGAAATCGCGCGAGGGTCAGGCGCTCAAGATCAACCTCACCGACGACCTCGGCGTGTCGGTTGCCAAGGCGATCAGGTTCGAGGACATCAAGCTGGGCGACTACGTCGGCGCGGCGACGACCAAGCGCGCCGACGGGACGCTCGTCGCGCTCGAGGTGCACTACCTGCCCCCGCAGGCTCGTCCCGGCCACACCCCCTGGGATCTCGCGCCCGGCTCGATGATGACCAACGCCAACGTCGCGGCGGTGGTGACCGCGGCGGGGAAGCGCGAGCTGACCCTCAACTACAAGGACGGGATGCAGAAGATCCTCGTGCCCGAGGGGGTGCCGCTCGTCCGGGCCGTCCCCGGGAACCGGGCGGATCTCAAGCCCGGGGAATACATCTGGACCGGCGCCCAGGTCGCCCCTGACGGCAAGATCACTGCCGCGCGGATCCAGGTCAGCAAGGACGGCGTCAAGCCGCCGCACTAGCCGTACAATCCGCCGCGCCGGATCCCGCCGGCGCGGCGCATCTCGCAGTCTTCTCGCCTGCGCGTTGCTCGCGGTCGCGCGGAAATCGCTCGCGCTCACGTAGGAGGAGAAGATGAAGACGCGACTTGCTTTCGGATTGTTCGCCGCGCTCGCCGCGGCGTGGGCTTCCCCGGCGTGGAGCCAGGCGAAGGTGCCGAGCTCGCCCTGGCCGGCTGGCGACGAGCGCGGCATGGCGAACGCGATCGGGCCGGCCACCTGGGCGCGCTGCGCGCCGTTCCTGTCGCAGGCGAAGGCGAAGGTGTACGAGCTGTCCCACCTGCGCTCGAACACGATGCCGCTGTCGCCGTTCAGCGGCCCGTACGCGTACAAGTACAACCCGACCACGGTCCTGCCCGGCACCCATCACGCATTCAACATGGAGTACCTCACCGGCGACCCGGGCCAGCAGGGGACGCAGATCGACGCGCTCGGCCACTTCGCCGCGCTGCCCCAGCCCTGGGACGGCAAGAGCGAGTCGCCGGCCAGCCCCGCGGGCTACTATGG
>JBOIFD010000407.1:0-2691 GCA_050741515.1 Burkholderiales bacterium | reverse complement strand
GTCGACAACCGCGTGTACGAGTGGAGCGGCGGCACCGGGGCGGGGGGAGGCGTCGTCGCGTATTCGGCGATCTGCGCCCATCGGCTCACGTATCCCACCCGCGACATCAGCTTCATCGCCTACCGCGCCGAACGGACGCCCGGGAACCGGCACGCCCAGGTCATCCACTGCTGCTCGGAGCACAGCCAGTACGACCCGGCCGAAGGCGGCCGCGTCGTGGCGGGCCCGGCGCCGCAGCCGCTGGCGGCGATCCTGCTCGATTACGACCGCGCGGCGGACGAGCTCTACGCGGTGGGCACGATCGGTGGCGAGGTGTTCGACGACTTCTTCGCGAAGTACGAGTTTCGTCTCGCCCTCGAGCACGGGGGGCGCGCCAAGGCCACGGTCGAGGGCACCTGCGTCGTCGACGCCCTCGAACACTACTGCAAGCAGCAGGTCAAATGCTGACGAGTGAGGCGTGACCGGTGGCGGGACCCGCGGCCCGCTCGGCGCGCCCCGCCCGGCCTTCGCCACCCGTGACCCCGTCGTGATCGCCTGGCTCGGCGTCGATACCCCGTTCCCGTCCCTCGCGTCGGCGCTGCCGGAGCCGAACGGTCTGCTCGCGGTCGGCGGCGACCTCTCGCCGCGCCGGCTGCTCGATGGGTACCGCCGCGGGATCTTCCCCTGGTACTCGGAAGGCGACCCGATCCTGTGGTGGAGCCCGGACCCGCGAATGGTGCTGTTCCCGCGCGAGCTGCGCGTCACGCGCTCCCTCGCCAAGACGCTGCGGAACAAGTCCTACGGGGTCCGCTTCGACACCGCCTTCGACGAGGTGCTGCGCGCCTGCGCCGCGCCGCGGCCGAACCAGCCCGGCACCTGGATCGGTGCGGAGATGCGGGCCGCGTACCGCCGCCTCCACGAGCTCGGCTATGCCCACTCCGTGGAGACCTGGGTCGACGGCGCGCTCGCCGGCGGGCTGTACGGCGTCGCGCTGGGCCGCGTCTTTTTCGGCGAGTCGATGTTCGCCCGCGGCCGCGACGCATCCAAGATCGCGTTCGTCCACCTCGTCCGGCGGCTCGCCGGCGAGGGCTACCTCCTGATCGACTGCCAGATGCACACCCCCCACCTCGCCTCGCTCGGCGCACGGGAGGTCCCGCGGCCGGAGTTCGCCCGCCGGCTCAAGGACTTGGTAGACTATCCGCGGCCGCCGAGTCGCTGGACCGCGGGGGCCGAACGGAGCGCGAAGCGCGAAGCATGTCGCAACTGAACGATCTGCCGCATGCGGTCCTGCAGTTCTACGTGACCGCGCCCTACCCGTGCAGCTACCTGCCCGGGCGGATGGCGCGATCGCAGGTCGCGACGCCGTCGCACCTCATCGGCAACGACCTGTACGGCGAGCTGGTGCGGCTCGGCTTCCGCCGCAGCGGGATCTTCACCTACCGGCCGTACTGCGACGCCTGCCGCGCCTGTGTCCCGGTCCGCATCCCGGTGCGGGAGTTCGACACCTCACGCTACCAGCGCCGGGCGGCGAAGCGGCACGAGCACCTCCAGGCGACGGCGCTCGGCCTGCGCTTCCGCGTCGAGCACTACGCGCTCTACCTGCGCTACCAGGCGGCGCGCCACGCCGGCGGCGGCATGGACCAGGACAGCCGCGACCAGTACTCGCACTTCCTGCTCCAGAGCCGGGTGAACACCCGGCTGGTCGAGTTCCGCGACGAGTCGAAGCTCGTCATGGTGAGCATCGTCGACGTCCTCTCCGACGGCCTGTCCTCGGTGTACACGTTCTTCGACCCGGAGCTCCCGGGAACGAGCCTCGGCACGTACAACATCCTCTGGCAGATCGAGCAGTGCCGCGCGCTCGGGCTGCCGCATCTCTACCTCGGTTACTGGATCCGCGACAGCCGGAAGATGGCCTACAAGGCCCGCTTCCGGCCGATCGAGGGCCTCGTCGACAACGCGTGGCGGCGACTCGCCGACGCCGAGATCGACGGCTGAGCCGGCCGGAGCCACCGGCCAGGAGGGAAGCGCGCCGTGCTGTATGAGCTCGCGCGCCCGTTTCTCTTCCACCTCGACCCGGAGACGGCCCACGGGCTCGCGCTCCCGTCGTTCAAGCTTTTTCATCGCCTCGGCCTCGCGGGCCTGCCCGGCCAGGCGATCGCCGGCCGCCGCGTCCGCGCCATGGGCCTCGAGTTCCCGAACCCGGTGGGGCTGGCCGCCGGGCTCGACAAGGACGGCGAGTTCATCGACGCGCTCGCGGCGTTCGGCTTCGGCTTCCTCGAGGTGGGCACGGTGACGCCGCGCCCGCAGCCCGGCAATCCGCGCCCCCGCATGTTCCGCATCGCCGAGCGCGAAGCCATCGTCAATCGCCTGGGCTTCAACAGCGCCGGCGTCGCGCGGCTGGTGGAGAACGTCCGGCGCGCGCGCTACGGCGGCATCCTCGGCGTCAACATCGGCAAGAACTTCGACACGCCGATCGAGCGCGCGGCCGAAGACTACGTCGCGTGCCTGGAGCAGGTCTACCCGCTGGCGAGCTACGTGACGGTCAACATCTCGTCGCCGAACACCCGTGGCCTCCGCCAGCTGCAGCGGGCGGACGAGCTCGGCGCGCTCCTCGCCGCGCTCACCAAGGCGCGCGACGGCCTCGCCCGCGACCACGGGCGGCGGGTGCCGCTTGCAGTCAAGATCGCCCCCGATCTCGACGACGAGGAGATC
>JBOIFD010000406.1:0-6755 GCA_050741515.1 Burkholderiales bacterium | reverse complement strand
CGGCGCGCGCGGGTGATCGGAGAGCTGCTCGGCCCGCTAGCCTTGTCGAACGTGCGGGAACAGGGTGTGATACACCACGAGCACCGCGCTCGCGCCAACGAGGGTCACGATGAGGCCGAAGACGTCGAGCCCGGTCGCTTCCGGCGACGTCAGGACGCGGAAGAGCCAGCCGGCGAGGACCGCGCCGCCGATGCCGAGACCGAGATCCCTGAGCAGACCCTCGCCCGACCTGATGATCACCTTGCTGGCGAGGAAACCGGCGACCAGCCCGACGACGATCCACATTTCGATTGACATCAAGATCTCCCGGTTCAAAAGCCGCTCGCACCGAAGTGCGTTCCGGCGCGATCCAGCTGGTTACGCATACTGAACGACGCAGCCCAGCACGTACGCGGACAGGTCCTCCGCCGAGACCTCCGCGCTCTGCTCGATCCCCTTCTCCCGCCAGCGGACCGTGCAGGCGCGCCGCGGCGTGGAATGCGGGCCGATGCGGCACTCGCCCGCCGGAACGCGCCGGTGTCCACCCTCGCGGGTGGCAACGACCATCGCTCCCGACGTGTACGCAAGCCGGAAACCCATTTCCCATGCCCCCGACTCACCCGACCTCATTGGGTGGCGACCAGGCTCAGGACCGGGCGCCAGACGAAGCTCGTCACGACTGCTCCCAGCTGCGCTCTCGCCTCGACGCAAAGGCGCGTCCTCGCCTCCGGGGCCGTGGCGCCCGTGGCCTCGAGATCGGGTCCGCTCGCTTGAGCTTTCGCGACGGATCGAAGTGTGCGAGCGAGAGGACCGACCGTCAGCGGGTACGTCTTGGCGTGGGCGACGTAGCGGCCAAGCGCGTCGCAAGAGACCGTGCCGGCGAGCGCGTAGCGCCCGGCGGTGCCGGTGATTCTTTCGACCACGCGCATGGCGAATCCCAGGGATCGGACGTTGGCCCGGGGTCGCAAATCGGGGGCGGGAGAGGTGGGAGCTGCAGCGCCTCTAAGAGCCGGTCACTATACGCGATCGGCAACGAGCGGCGGGCTTCTTTCCCCCCACGCCGCCCAGAATTCCTCACCGCGCCGGATCACGCGAAAGCGCAGCACAGTGTTCGGGTCCGCTCCCCGCACCGTCGATGCCTTGTCCTCCGGCAACCTGCCCTGGAGGCGTTCGCCATAGACGAGCAAGCCCTCCGCTTGGCCCTGCGCCAAAGCGAGACGGCAATGCTCGAGCCGCTCCTTGCCGCCCGGTTTGTCCGACCAGGGGCGCGAGCCATTCACGTTCGGGGCCCAGAGAAGGTAGCTGCAGGCGCCGTCGGAGGTCCGGACGTCGTCGGCCCACATCGTCATGATCACCGTGCCATCGGAACGCCGAACGCCGCCCCAGCTCCAGCTCGGGTTGCGAAGGATCACCCCCTGGGTCTCGAGCGCCTTGCGTCGCGACACCAGGTGCCGGTCGTCGGCCGACGGCGTGCGCGCGACGCGACGCGCGGCCGCTCCCTTCGGCCGCCGAGACAGCACTTCATCGCACGACGCTCGGACGTCTGCTTTGCCGAGCGTCTCGGCGTTGGCGCGTAGCTGTCTGACCTCCGCAGTGGTCAGCCGCTCGATCCTGTCCCTGGTCCAATCCATTGTGCTGTTGGCGCCCAAGTGAGCTGACGTCGCGCGGGAGGGCCGGCGTCGATGCCTCCCGGCCTGCGCGCCGGCCGGGTCGTCGACTCGGCCCGTCTCGCGAGTCTAGTTCCGAAGCCGACCGCGCTCGGTGCGTTGCCACACATAGCGCAGGGGGAATGGACCTATACCGGCGGGAGATGGGCTGATCCCGCCTCCGGCCATCGGGCGCTCGGCCATGGCCAACGTCCATAACCCCGTAGAAAACCGCCTTCTTGGGGATGGCCGTGGCGTGCCCCCCGACGCCGCGGGAGAGCCGAACTCGAGATCTACTCGGCGGAGTCCCGCTCGCGCAGTCCTTTCCAGGCGCAAGCGGAGCGCAGCCGCGGTCTGTGCGCCAGCGCACCGACAGGCCCGTCCGGGCATGCGAAAAGGGGGCCTTGCGGGGCCGTGCATTCCCTCAGGAGAAGTCTCATGCCCAAGGGCCAGCAGCGAAGCAATCGCGAAGCCAAGAAGCCGAAGCAACCGAAGAAGCCGCCCGCTCCGGCCGCACCCTATCGCGGCGGGCCGTTCAAGACGCCCGCTGACGTGCCCGGTGGGAAAACCTGATCTCTCCCCGTTCCGGGCCTTTCCTTGGCTACGCTCGTCCAGCGCACGCGAAAGAATCGTGTGCGCTATGGACGCTAGCGTACGGAACGTCCTGGAGGAAGCGGGGATGATGCAAGCAGGTGTTTAGCTCCTCCCTGATGAACACCTGAAGTGTTGGCCCGGTCACGGCACCCCCGTACCGGGTCTTTTCTTGGACCCTCCAGGAGACCCCGGTGTCATCCACGAGGCGCGTCCTCGCCACGAACGGCCTGATCGCGGCGTTGCCCCGCAAGGATCGCGAGCATCTGCTCGCGGGCTGCGAGCGGGTCGAGCTCGCTTTCGCCGATGTGCTCTCCGAGCCGGGGGACCGGATCCGGCACGTCTACTTCCCCGACGACGGCTTCATCTCGCTGTTGACACCGCGCGACGGCTGCGCGAGCCTGGAGGTGGGGCTCGTCGGCAGCGAGGGCATGCTCGGAATCACGCTCATGCTGGGCGTCGACGTCTCACCCTTGCGCGCATTGGTCCAGGGCGCGGGCGCCGCGATGCGGATGGATGCTGCGCCGTTCCTCCGCGAGCTCGCCGATAGCGCTGCCCTGCGGCGCGGGCTGAACCGCTACCTCTACGTCTCGATGGCGCAGCTCGCGCAAACAGCGGCGTGTACGCACTTCCACCTACTGGAGGCACGGCTCGCCCGCTGGCTGCTGATGACCCACGACCGGGCGCACGCGGACGAGTTCCATCTCACCCACGAGCTGCTCGCCCAAATGCTCGGCGTCCGCCGGGTCGGCGTGACCAAGGCGGCGGGGGGGCTGCAGCGGCGAAAGCTGATTCGCTACCGCCGCGGCAACATCACGATTCTCGCCCGGCGCGGCCTGGAGGCCGCCGCCTGCGGGTGTTACCGGTCGGCGCAGAACGTGTACGACCGCATCCTCGGCTAGAGCGGCAGTGACGTGCTCGTTTCAGATCACGTCGCGATCGCAGTCGGGAGCAGGCGATCGCATTCGCGCTTGACCACCTCGTAGCACTCGCAGGCCCGGGCCTCCAGGCCCGGCCGATCCAGCACCGTGATGCGGCCACGGCTGTAGCGGATAAGGCCGGCGCCCTGCAACTTCCCGGCGGCCTCAGTGACCCCTTCGCGGCGCACCCCGAGCATGTTGGCGATCAACTCCTGCGTCATGGTGAGCCTGTTCGAGGGCAGCCGGTCGAGGCTGAGCAGCAGCCAGCGGCAGAGCTGCTGGTCGACCGAATGATGCCGGTTGCAGACCGCCGTCTGCGCCATCTGCGTCAGTAACGCCTGGGTATAGCGCAGCAACAGATGCTGCGTCGGCCCGGCGCGAGTGAACTCGCGCTTCAGCAGCTGCCCGGAAAGCCGGAACGCCGCGCCGGCGCTCTGCACGATGGCGCGGCTCGGTGTGGTCTCACCTCCCATGAAGAGGGCAACTCCCACCATTCCCTCGTTGCCGACCACGGCGATCTCGGCGGACGCGCCATCCGCCATGACGTAGAGCAGGGACACGATCGCCGTAGTGGGGAAGTACACGTAGTCCTGCCGGCTGCCGGATTCGTAGACGACCTCGCCGAGCACCATCGCGACCAGCTCGAGGTGGGGATACAGCCGTTCGCGTTCGCCCGCCGGCAGGACCGCCAGGAGCTGGTTCGTTGCGGGAATTTGCGGCGCAGCCGTTGCTCGCATATCCACTCGATGTTCGATACTGGCAGCGGCAGTCTAGCGCCGTTTGTACGCCAGCGCACGAAACGTGCCGGCGAGCTGCGGTGGGACGGCAACCTCCCCGCCAAGCGCCCGCCGCCGCGCGGCGAACGCCGCGGTGACCGGCGCGATTACGGTGCGCTGATGCAGCAGTCTGACATCGGCATGCATCGCGCCAAGGGTCGATCGAGCGCTTCGCTGCGCCTCGAGCCTGCGACGAGCAGCCAGCCTTCGCCCGGTGGGATCGAGTGATGCGGGCGCAGTGAGGCGCCGACCTCATTCGGAGCGCGCGGCGTCCCGCCTCGACGCACGAGCGTATGCTGCCGCGCGCGGCCGTATCATCGTTGCCATGAAAGTCCTCGCCGTGGGCTGCGACGGCAGCCGGACCCGGGCCGACGGCAACCACCGCGTGGCGATGGGTCCGACATGACGCTGAGCCCGAGAGATCTGGACGAGCTCGCCCGCCTGACGCTCGAGCATTACAACCAGCGTGCCGAGGATTTCCGGGACGGCACGCAGGATCACGACGTCAGCCAGAACATCGCGGCGCTGCTGCACTACGTCGAGAGCGAGCCGCCGTTCACGATCCTCGATTTCGGCTGCGGGCCAGGGCGCGATCTCAAGGCGCTGGCCGGCCTCGGTCACATCGCGGTAGGCCTGGAGGGCGCCGCCCGCTTCGCCGAGATGGCGCGTGCCGACAGCGGCTGCGAGGTGTGGCAGCAGGACTTCCTCAAGCTCGAACTGCCGGATGAGCGGTTCGATGGCATCTTCGCCAACGCCGCGCTGTTTCACGTCCCCACCCAGGAGCTTCCGCGCGTATTGCTGGAATTGCACGCCACGCTGAAGGGAGGCGGCGTGCTGTTCAGCTCGAACCCGCACGGCCGCAACGAGGAAGGCTGGAACCGCGGACGCTACGGCGCGTACCACGATCTCGAAACCTGGCGCCGCTACGTCTCGGCCGCGGGATTCGTCGAGCTTGCCCACTATTACCGACCTGCCGGCTTGCCGCGCGAACGGCAGCCCTGGCTGGCGAGCGTCTGGCGGAGGCTCGCGTGATGATCGAATCGCTGCTGCTGGCCGTGACTCGCGTCACGACGATGGTCGGGCAGCTCGATGACTCACTGTTACGCGGGTCGCTCGCGGCTGGCATCGCCAAGCTTGACGAGCCCCTCCTGCAACGTCGCGAGTGGCCGAAGACCTCCGCCTGGGCTACGGCTCGGCGCGCAGCGCCATCACGACTTCGCCGCCTCGGCCGCCTCCGCCGCCTCGCCCCTGACCTGGGCTCCCGCCCACGCCTCCACGATCACCGCCCCGACCGCCGCGGTCGATCGCGTGATCGATGCGGTGTGGGCCCTGGATCGTGCCGACGACGCGGCCGAGGTCGCGCGGCTGTCGGCTTTCCACTCGAGCGCTTGACGGAGAACGCGAGGCGCTGGCCGCGGCTGCGGTGCAGCGGCAACGACCCGTTCACGCCTTGGTCAGGGATTTCGCCGTGGCGCCGGACAAGGCCGCTTGCAGCTCGGCCAGGATCGAGAGCGCGATGGACTCCGGAGAATCCGCGCCGATATCCAGGCCGACCGGCCCCTTCAGCCTGCCACGGAGCGCCGAGCCCGTCTCCCCGAGCCCCGCGAGGAGGCGATCCTTGCGCGCCGGCGGTCCCAGGACCCCGATGTACCGCGCGCTCACGTCGGCGAGCTGGGAAAGATAGGTGCGATCCGTCACCAGGTGATGGCTCATGACGATGATGGCGTCGAACTCGGCGAGCGGCACCCGTTCGGCGAGCGTGCGCGGGGTGACGTGAATCGCCTGTTCGGCACGCTCGAGTCCGCCGCGTTCGAGATAGGCCGGGCGATGATCCACTACCGTCACACGCCAGCCCAGATCGGCGGCCATGTTCACCAGCGGGATCGCATCCAGGCCGGCGCCCAGCAGCAGCAGTTTCGGCACTGGCTTCAGGCTCGCGTACAGCACGCCGAGCCCGGACCCGTCCGGCGCGAAATGCGCTTCCCCGGAGCCCAGAATCCGCTCGCATTCCTGCGCGAGCTCGTCGGCGAGGGCCTGATCGAGATTCCACGCCTCGCGCGAGCCGGCCCGCACGATCACGGTCGCACCCGGCGCCACGCCCGGTCTCGCGCTTTCAATCACCGTTGCAACCGCGGCCGGATGGTTGGCCAGCAGGTGCCGCGCAATCGACGCGAACGGCTGATAGTCCTGCGACGGCAGGAGCGGCTGAAGCAGGACCCTGATCAGGCCCTCGCAGCCGACACCGAGTCCGAACAGCTCGTCAGCCTCGCCTCGCATGTCGTAAGTCACGGGGGAAGCTCGCTTCGTCTCGACCACCGTTCTGGCACGCTCGGCCAGATCGCCCTCGAGGCAGCCGCCGCTCACGAGTCCCTGATACTGACCGCTCGCCGCGATCAGGATGCGATGGCCGGCCTTGCTGTACGTGGAGCCGAGGGTCTCGTACACCGTCGCAAGGACCATCGGCTCGCCCTCGGCGCGCCATGCAGCGAAGGTCTTGATGATCTGATTCACGCTCATATCAAAAAAGGATACACCGCAGCCGGCGCTCTTCGGCAGTCGGCGGCCCGGAATGCCATTCGTCGTCCTGCATACCTTCGGGCGCCCTAGGCCGGATAACGGATCGGCGCAAGCCGGCGCGGTCGACGCCTGCTGCCGGTGCCGGCCGGGCCCTCCGGCAGCGCGCGAAATGTCCTCCGCTTCTGCTTCGGAACCAACTTGCCGTAACCAGCCAGCTTTTTCAGCTGCTCGAGACCGTTCGGTTTCAGCAGCTCGCTCGCCATGCGCTCGAGCATCCTCACGTCGGCGACGCTTTCGATCCGCCGCTGCAAGGCCGCCGGCGGCGG
>JBOIFD010000405.1:0-13360 GCA_050741515.1 Burkholderiales bacterium | reverse complement strand
GCTGTACGTGCCCCACCGGGCGTACATCGCCGCCAAGCTGCGCGCGCGGGACGCCGCGCGCGAGTGATGCGCGTGCGCCATTAGATTAGAACGAGTTCGCTCCGCGTTCGCCCGGATGCGCCGCGGCCGCGCTGGCCGCCACTCAGATTGCGCCTTCCGCACGCAGGCGCTCGAGCTCGGCGGCCGAGAGCCCGAGCCGTTTTCCGAGCACTTCCTCGTTGTGCTCGCCGAGGCGTGGCTCGCGCGCCGCGATGGGCGCATCCTCCGTGGCGAACTTCGCCGGCTGCAGCACCACGCCGATGACGCCGAATTCCGGGTGCGGCACGTGCCGCACGAGCGCGCGCGCGGCGGTCTGGTCGGACCCGGCGGCCTGGGCGAGATCCCAAACCGGTCCGGCCGGGATGCCGACGCCATGGCAGGCGGCAACCGCCGCGTCGGTCGTCCGTTCCCGCGACCACAGCTCGACGACGGTCTTCAGCTCCGCCTCTCGCGCGCGGCGGGCGGCGTTGTCCGCGAAGCGCGGATCGGCGGCGAGCTCCGGCCGCCCGACGAGCGCGCAGAAGCGGGCGAACTGGGCGTCGCTCGGCACCACGATCGCGACGTGGCCGTCGCGGGTCGCGAAGGTGTCGACCGGCGTGGTCACCGGATGCCGGTTGCCGACACGCGACGGCGCGCGGCCGCTCGCCTCAAGCTGCGCGAGCCCGGTGACCTGGAGCGCGAGCATCGAATCGAACATCGCGAGGTCGATGTGCTCGCCGCGCCCGGTGTTCGACCGCGCGGCGAGCGCGGCGAGGATCGCCCACGATCCGAGCAGCCCGGTCCAGAGATCGGCCAGCGATTCGCCCAGCGCCGTCGGCGGCCCGTCCGGCCGGCCGGTGATCGACATGACGCCCGACATCGCCTGGATGATGAGGTCGTAGGCGGGCCAGCCGGCTTTCGGCCCGGTCTGACCAAAGCCCGAGATGCTGAGGTAGACGAGACGTGGGTTCGCCGCCGCGAGCGTCGCGTAGTCGCACCCGAGCCGCTTCGCGACGCCGGGCCGGAAATTCTCGACTACGACGTCGCCGTCCTTGGCGAGCGCGGCGAGGAGCGCCTGCGCCCGCGGCTCGCGCAGGTTGAGCGTGATGCTCTTCTTGTTGCGGTTGATGAGCGAGAAGTAGACGCTCTCGCCGCGCACGAACGGGCCGAACCGCCGCGAGTCGTCGCCGCCATCCGGGGACTCGACCTTGATGACCTCGGCGCCGAGGTCGGCCAGCAACGCGGTGCAGAACGGGCCCGAAAGCACCCGCGAGAGGTCGATCACGCGCAGCCCGCTGAGCTTGCCCATGGCGCGCGACTCAGCGCACCGAGGGCAGGTCGAGCCGGTGCCGCCTGGCGGTTTCGAGCGCCACCTCGTAGCCGGCGTCGGCGTGCCGCATGACGCCGCTCGCCGGGTCGTTCCAGAGGAGTAGCCCGAGCCGGCGCGCCGCGTCGTCGGTGCCGTCGGCCACGATCGCCATGCCGGCGTGGGTCGAGTAGCCGATGCCCACGCCTCCGCCGTTGTGCACGCTCACCCAGGAGGCGCCGCAGGCGGTGTTGAGCAGCACATTCAGCAGCGGCCAGTCAGCCACCGCGTCGGAGCCGTCCCGCATCCGTTCGGTCTCGCGGTTCGGGCTCGCGACCGAGCCGGAGTCCATGTGGTCGCGGCTGATCACGATCGGAGCCTGCAGCTCGCCCCGACGCACCATTTCGTTGAACGCGAGCCCCGCGACGTGGCGCTCGCCCAGGCCGAGCCAGCAGATCCGCGCCGGCAGGCCCTGGAACTTCACGCGCTCGCCAGCGAGGTCGAGCCAGCGCGCAAGCGGCTTGTCCTCGGGGAAGAGCGCCTTCAGCTTCGCGTCGGTCTTGAAGAGATCCTCTGGTTCACCCGAGAGCGCGACCCACCGGAACGGGCCCTTGCCGCGGCAGAATAGCGGCCGGACGTAGGCGACGACGAACGACGGGAAATCGAACGCGTTCGCGAGCCCGCCCTCGAGCGCCGCCTGACGGAGATTGTTGCCGTAGTCGAACACCGGCACGCCCATGGCCCGCCACGCGAGCATCGCCTTCACGTGCTCGACGATCGAGGCGCGCGCGGCGTGCTCGACCCGCTTCGGGTCCTCGCGGGCGAGCGTCCGCCATTGCTCCACGGTCCAGCCGATGGGGAGGTAGCCGTGGACGAGGTCGTGCGCGGCAGTCTGGTCGGTGACGGCGTCCGGCCGGAGCCCTCGCCGCACGAGCTCCGGCAGCACTTCGGCCGCGTTGCCAAGCACGCCAACCGAGGTCGCTTGCCGCTTCGTCTTCGCCTCCGTGATCAGCGCCAAGCCCTCGTCGAGGTTCCGCGCCTGGCGCTCGAGGTACCCCGTGCGCAGCCGCATGTCGAGGCGGCTCTGCTGGCACTCGATCGCCATGATCGCGGCACCGGCCATGCGCCCGGCGAGGGGCTGCGCGCCGCCCATGCCGCCCAGCCCGGAGGTGAGGATCCATTTGCCGGCGAGATCGCCGTCGAAGTGCTGGCGCGCGACCTCACAATACGTCTCGTAAGTGCCCTGGACCGTGCCCTGGCTGCCGATGTAGAACCACGCGCCGGCGGTCATCTGGCCGTACATCGTCAGCCCGAGCCGGTCGAGCTCGTTGAAGTGATCGGCCGTCGACCACACCGGGACGAGATTCGCGTTCGCGATCAGCACCCGGGGTGCGAGCTCGTGGGTGCGGAACACGCCGACGGGCTTGCCCGACTGCACGAGCAGCGTCTCGTCCGGACGCAGGCGCTTGAGCGTCGCGACGATCCGATCGAAGCACTCCCAGTTGCGCGCGGCCTTGCCGATCCCGCCGTAGACGATGAGCTCGTCGGGGCGTTCGGCGACGTCGGGGTCGAGGTTGTTCATCAGCATGCGAAGTGCGGCCTCGATGTGCCAGTTCGCGGTGTTGAGCTGCGCGCCCCGCGGCGCGCGAACGACGCGCGGGCCGGCAGCAGGGAGTCGGTCGTTCATGGTTGCCTCCTCGGGTTCACCCCGGCTTCGCCCGGACCCGGACGACGCTCTTGCCCACGGTCCTGCGCGCCGCGAGCTCCGCGAGCGCCTGGGGCAGCTCCTCGAACGGATAGAGCCGATGCGCCGCGGGCCGGATCTCGCCGCGAGCGGCGAGCCGCAGCAGCTCGCGGAGCGCGCGCTCGACGAGCGGCCGGTCATGGTCGTGCGACCAGTACACGCCGTGCGCCGAGGCGGCGCGGAGCAGCAGCCGGTTCGCGCGGAGCTCGGAGATCTTGCCGCTCGAGAAGCCGACGACGAGCAGCCGTCCGTGTCGGGCAAGGCAGCGCAAGCTCGCGTCGGTCGCCTCGCCTCCCACGGAGTCGAGCACGACCTCGGCGCCGCGCCCCCCGGTCAGCTCTTTCACCCGCTCCGGCCACCCGGCGTCGGCGTACCCGAGCACGGTCTCGGCGCCGGCCTCGCGGCAGGGCGCCGCCTTCTCCGGATCGCCGACCAGGGCGATCGCCCGAGCGCCCGCGAGCCGGGCGAGCTGCACGGCGGCGAGTCCTACACCGCCGGCCGCAGCGTGCACGAGCACCGTCTCGCCCTGGCGGAGGCGCGCGCATTCGTGCAGCGCGATCCATGCCGTCGGCCACACCACCGGCAGCGTGGCGGCGTCGGTGAGAGCGATCGTCGCCGGACACCGGATCAGCATGTCCTCCCGCGCGAGCGCGTATTCGGCGAACCCGCCCCACGGCACCTTGGTCGCAACGCGTTCTCCGACTTTGAACGCGCTTTCGGCGGCGGTCTCGGCGACCACGCCGGCGATCTCCTGTCCCGGCACGAACGGCACCGGCGGCGCGACCTGGTACGTGCCGCGGACCATCAGCAAATCGGAGAAGTTGAGCGCCGCGGCGTCGACCTCGACCACGACTTCGCCGGGAGCCGCCCGGGGGCGATCGAGCTCGGCCACCGCCAGCGCTTCCGGACCGCCGTGCATCGCCGCCTGCCAGCCGCGCATCGTGAGCCTCGATCACCCGGTGAGGTCGGGCTCGGCGCGCACGATCTCGTCATACAGCGGCTGGAACTGAAACCAGCCGAACTCGGGCGTGCCGATCAGCGCCGCGGTCGCGGCGGCTTCTTCGTGCGGGATCCGGAGCGGCTTGCCCGCCGCCTCGGCGGCGAGCTGGATCCGACAGCAGCGCTCCATCAGCAGGAACCACCACAGCGCCTCATCGACGGTCCGCCCGACGGTGAGCAGGCCGTGATTGCGCAGGATCACCGCCTTCGCCGAGCCCAGTGCGCGTGCGATCGCCGCGGCTTCCTTGGGCACCGCCACGATCCCGGTGGCGCGGTCGAACAGCGCGTGGTCGCCGTAGAAGGCGCACACATCCTGATTGATCGGGTCGAGCAGGCGACCGAGCGCCGACCACGCCGTCCCGTGAACCGGATGCGCGTGCGCGGCGCAGGCTACGTCGGGCCGCGCCTTGTGGATCTCCGAGTGGATCGCGAACGCGGCGGCGTTGACCAGGCGTCCCTCGAGGAGGCTCCCGTCGTGGCCCACGAGGGAGAGGTCGGAGGCGCGCAGCGTGGCAAAGCTCTGCCCGAACGGGTTCACCCAGAACCGGTCCGGAAACTCCGGATCGCGGGCGGTCAGGTGCCCCGCGACGCCCTGGTTCAGACCGTGCTTCGCAAACAGCCGGAACCCGGCGGCGAGCCGGTCCTTGCGTTGGCGGCGCTCGGCTTCGGGCTGCTCGTGCCGCGGCGGCGCAGCCGCCGGCCCGAAAACGGTCGAGAGGTCAGGCTTCATGGGACCGGATTGTCGATACCATAGCTTTTTCAGCCCTGCGGGTGCCGCCATGTTCGCCCCGAAAACGGTTTTCACCCCGCCGCCGAGTCCGGACCCGCCGCGCCGCGCCGCCAAGCGGCCCGTGGGCGCCCGCGCATCGGACCTGACCGCGAGCGTCGAGCTCCTCGCGCCCGAGTTCACGCTGCGCCAGCTCAGCTATGTCGTCGCCGCGGCGCATCACGGGTCGGTCCACGGTGCGGCGGTGTCGCTGCACGTTTCGGCGCCGGCAGTCTCGGCGGCGATCGCGCACGTCGAATCCACCCTCGGGGTGAAGCTCTTCCACCGCCGGCACGCGCGCGGGCTCGTGCTCACCGACGCCGGCAACGCGCTCGCGATCGAGTGCCGCAACCTCCTCAACCAGGCGTGGGAGCTCGGCTCCGGCCGGATGATCGAGGCGCGGGAGGTGCAGGGGTGGGTGCACCTCGGGTGCCTGTTCTCGTTCGCTCCGTTCGTGATCCCGCCGCTCGTGCGCAAGTTCCAGACGCAGTACCCGCAAGCCCGGGTCTACTGGCACGAGGGGCACCACGAGTCGTTGATGGAGGGCCTCCAGACCGGCGCCTTCGAGCTCGCGATCCTCTATGACTTCGAGGTGCCGACCGGGATCGAGTGCACGCCGGTCCGCCCCGCGCCGCTGCAGGCGGTGCTCCCGGGCGGCCACCGGTTGGCGGCGAAGCGCAAGGTGACGGTCGCCGAGCTCGCCGCGGAGCCGCTCGTGCTGCTCGATTTCCCGCGCACGGCCGAGTACATCCTCTCGGCGTTCAGCCCCGCTGGGATCGCCCCGCGGATCGCGTACCGGGTCCATTCGATCCCGATGCTGCGCGGGCTGGTGGCGAGCGGCCTCGGCTGCGGTCTCCTGAACTTCTGCCCGCCGTTCACCCACGGGGCGATGGGCTCCCTTGTGTCGCGGCCGCTGGAGTGCGAGCTCCGCACGCCGAATATCGTCGTCGCACATTCGCATCGCTATCGCTTCACTCGTCCGGCGCGCGCGCTCGTCGAGTGCGCGGAGGAGATCGTCCGCGGCCTGGCGCTCAGCGCCGGCGGCCGGCGCTGAGCGGCCACGATGTTTCGCGCGCTTGCCCTCACTTGCCCGCGAGCGTGAACTTGCCGTCCTTCACGCTCAGCATCACCACGCTCTCCGGCTTCGTGCCGTAGTGATCGTTCGGCGCGTAGGCGTACACCGCGGTGACACCGACGTAGTCCTTGGTGCCCTCGATCGCGGCGCGGATCTTCGCCGCGTCGGTGCCGACCTGCTTGATCGCGTTCATCAGCATCATCGCGGCGTCGTAGCCGTTGCCGGCGAAGGTGGCCGGCGGCTTGCCGTACTTCTTCTCGTAGTCGCGCACGAACCGCTCGACCACCGGTTTCTGCGGGTCGTTCGCCGGCAGCGAGCCGGTCACGTAGATCTTCGACGACGGCAGCAGCACGCCGTTCGCCGCGTCGCCGGAGAGGCGCAGGAAGTTGAAGTCGTTGGCCGAATGCGCGAGGTAGAGCGGCGTCTTGATCCCGAGCGCGCGGTGGTTCTTGGTCGAGATCGCAAGCGCCGGCCCGGTCGCCCAGATCACCGTCGCCTGGGCGTCGGAGGCGCGGATCTTGGTGAGCTGCGGGGTCATGTCGGTGTCGGCGTTGCCGAACGTCTCCTTGGCGACGATCGCGATGCCGTAGGCGGCGACACCCTTCTCGAGCGAGTCGCGGCCGCTGGTGCCGAACGCGACGTCGGAGTTGAGGACGGCGATTCGCTTGATGCCCTTCGCCTGCATGTCCTTCAGCATCACGCTCTGCACCACGACGTCGGTGAGCGGCGCGAGGAAGGTGAACTTGCGCTTCTCGGGCGGCAGCACGATGCCGCGCGAGGCGCCGTTCGCGATCATCGGCACCTGCGCGCGCTCGATCGTGTCGGCGACCGCGAACACCGAACCGGAGCTCATCGGCCCGACGATCGCGACCACGTTCTCCTGCTCGAGGAGCCGCTTCGCGCCCGAGACGGTCTTGGTGTTGTCGCTCTCGGAGTTGACGTTGACGAACGCGACCTTGCGGCCGTTGATGCCGCCCGCGGCGTTCACTTGCTCCACCGCGAGCATCGCGCCCTCCAGGCCGGGCTGACCGAGCGAAGCGATGAACCCCGAGGTCTCGAGCAGCCCGCCGATCCTGATCTCCTGCGCGACGGCGGCGGTCGAGGCGGCGGCGAGCGCCGCAAGTAGCATGCGGATGAGCGATTTCATGGTGCGACCTCCTGGTTGTGGTTCGGGTGATTCCCGTCGTGCCGTCTCATTTCACCGCCGCGAGGCGCGGCCCTCCGGCCGCGCGCTCGCGGGCGTCCTCGCGGCTGCCTTCCCAGCCGAGATACTTCTGCGCGATGTCGCGGTCGGCGAGGAGCTCGCCGCTCGCGCCCTCGGCCGCGATCCGGCCGTTGACGAGGATGTAGGCTCGGGCGGCGATCTGCAGCGCCGCGCGTGCGTTCTGCTCGACCAGCAGGATCGAGATGCCGAGCTCGGTGAGCCGCGGCAGCGCCTCCAGGATCTCCTTCGCCACCTGCGGCGCGAGGCCGAACGAGGGCTCGTCGAGCATCAGCAGTGTCGGACGGTTCATCAGCGCGCGCCCGATCGCGAGCAGCTGCCCCTCGCCGCCGGACAGGGTCCCGGCGAGCTGGTCGGCCCGCTCGCGCAGCTGCGGGAAGAATCCGAACACTTCCTCCATGGCCGCTTCGAGGCTGCGTGCCTGCTCGCCCGCGGGCGTGATGAGGTGCCGCCAGCCCGCTGCGCGCACTCGCGCATAGCGGCCCACCGCCAGGTTGTCGCGTACCGAGAGCGAGGCGAAGAGCTGGCGGCCCTCGGGTGCGAGCCCGATGCCGAGGCGCACGCGCTCCTCGGGGGCGAGCCGCCCGAGGTCCTCGCCGACGAAGCGGATCCGGCCGCTCGCAAGGGGCACCGCCCCCGCGACCGTCTTGAGCAGCGTCGACTTCCCGGCGCCGTTTGCACCGACGAGCGCCACGACCTCGCGCCGCCCGACCCGGAGCGTGACGCCGTCGAGCGCGATCAGCCCATCGTAGCGGACCGCGGCGGCCTCGACCTCGAGCAGCCCGGCCTCGTGCGCCGGCGCCCGCGCGGGCGCGCATGCGACGGCGATCTCGGTGTTGCCTAGATACGCCTCGATCACTCGCCGATCGGCGCGGACCTCGTCGGGCGAGCCGGCCGCGATCAGCTTGCCGTGATCGAGCACCGCCAGGCGCTCGGCGAGCCGGCCGACGAGGCCGAGGTCGTGCTCGACGAACACCACGGTCTTGCCGCGGCCGCGGAGACTGGCGATGACTGCGGCGAGAGCGTTCTTCTCCACGGTCGTCAGCCCCGCGCCGGGCTCGTCGAAGATCAGCAGCTCGGCCCCGGTCCCGAGGGCGCGGGCCACCGCGAGCAGCCGCTGCTGGCCGGCGGTCAGCGCGGCGGCGGGCGCATCGGCGAGATGGCCGAGGCCCACCACGTCGAGGTGCGCGAGCGCGTCGCGCTCGAGCCGCGCCAGCGCGCGCCGCGCCGGTCCCCACCCGATGAGGCCGTGGCGCACCCCGGTGCCGCTGCGCGCCGCGCCGGCGGCCATCACGTTCTCGCGTACCGTCATGCGCCGCAGGATCTCGGCGCCCTGGAACGTCCGCGCGAGCCCCCGGGCGTTGATGCGGTCGGCGGCGAGCCCGTCGATGCGCTCGCCGCGCAGCCACACCTCGCCGGCGTCGGCGCGCAGCGCGCCCGAGACCACGTTGAGCAGGGTCGACTTGCCGGCGCCGTTCGGCCCGATCAGCGCCAGCACTTCGCCGGCGTGCACGTCGAACGACACGTCGTCGAGCGCCCGCAGTCCGCCGAAGCGCACGGCTACGCCGCGGACTTCGAGCAGCGGGCGCTCGGCGGTCATGCCGCGCCTCCCGCGGCCGGGCGCAGTCGCCGCCGAACCGCCTGCCATCCGAGCTCGAGCCCGGCGAGGAGCCCCCGCGGGCACCAGACCATGACGATGACGAGGAGCACGCCGTAGATCACCACGTCGTAGTGCCCGAACGGCTTCAGCGCCTCGCCCGTCAGCACCACGAACGCGACCCCGAACAGCACGCTCCAGATGCCCGCGAACCCGCCGAGCGCCACCATCAGCAGGAGCTTGAGCGAGAAGCCGACGTCGAACGGGCTCGGGCTGATGTAGCCGAGGTAGTGGGCGTAGAGCGCCCCGCCGAGCGCGGCGTATCCGCCGCTGAGCGCCATGATGCGGCGCTTCAGGGCGCCCGGCGCGATGCCGATCGAGCCGGCGACCGGCTCGCTCTCGGCCACGGTGCGCATTGCGAGGCCCGCGGGCGAGCGCACCAGGTTCTCCGCCAGGAGCAGCGCGCCCACGCACACGAGCCACGCGAGCGGAAGGATCGCGCGGTCGGTGCCGAGCTCGGCGCCGAGCACCGCGAGCGGCGGGATGCCCGACAGCCCGTCCTGCCCGCCGGTGAGGCCGCGCAGCTCGACGAACCCGACGTGCGCGATGATGCCGAACGCGAGCGTGGCCATCGCCAGGTAGTGGCCGCGCAGACGGAACACGAGCCAGCCGATCAGCCACGCCACCAGCATGACGAGCCCGACGGCGAGCGGCATCGTGAGCCAGGGGCTCCAGCCGAACTGCTTCACGAGGATCGCCGTGCCGTAGGCGCCGAGGCCGACGAGCGCCGCGTGCCCGAGCGAGATCTGGCCGGTGTAGCCCATCAGCAGCGACAGGCCGAGCGCCGGCAGCGTGAACAGCGCGGTCACCACGGCGAGGTTCATCAGGTAGGCGCTCCCGGAGAGCCACACCGCGGCGAGGACGATCGCGAGGGCGACGAGCCGGATCATCGCTTGAGCGCCTCGAGCTCGCCGAAGATGCCGCCCGGGCGGACGAACAGGAACAGGAGCAGGACCACGAACGCGATCGCATTCTTGTAGCCGGAGCTGAGATAGCCGGTGGCGAGCGCCTCGAGCAGGCCGAGGAGCAACCCGCCCAGCGCCGCGCCGATCGGGTTGCCGAAGCCGCCGATGATGCAGGCGACGAAGCCCTTGATGCCGAGGAAGATCCCGCTGTCGTACTGGATCAGCGCGATCGGCGCGATGATGATCCCGGCCACCGCGCCGATCAGCCCGGAAAGGAAGAAGCTCGCGAGCCGCATGCGCGCGGTCGGGATGCCCATCAGGCTCGCCGCGAACGGGTTGAGCGCGCAGGCCCGGAACGCCTTGCCGAAATAGGTGCGAGTGAGAAAAACATACAGCGCGCACATCAGCACGGCAGCGGTGCCGACGACCCACAGCGCCTGCGGCGGGATGGTGACGCCGCCGAGCCCGATCGGGCGCTCGCCCGAGAACGCCCGCAGCGGATGCGCGTCGGTGCCCCAGACGATGACGGCGATGCCCTGCAGCGAGACGCCGACGCCGATGGTGATGATGATCCCGCGCAGCACGTCGGCCCCCACCGGCCGGATCGCGACGCGCTCGATCGCGCTCGCAAGCACCCCGACGGCGAGCACCGCGAGGACGATCGACGGGAGGAGCGGGACGCCGGCGGCGAGCGCCGCGATGGTCGCGAGCGCGCCGAGCATCGAGAAGTCGCCCTGCGCGAAGTTGACGATCCCGGTCGCGTTGTAGACCGCGGTGAAGCCGATCGCGATCAGGCCGTAGATCGCGCCCACGACCAAGCCCGAGGCGAGATACTGAGCGAGCTCGACCATGGGTCCCCTCCAGCGCCTAGCGCGCGTTCAGCCGGTGCGCATCCACGACTCCGAGAACGCGAGGAAGGCGGTGCTCTTCTTCGTGTCGGCGAAATCGCGGCTCACGACCTGGCCGCGCAACGGCCGCCCGTTCACGGTGACCGACGCGTCGGCGGCGTCGATGAACAGGCTGTACATCTCGTGCGCCTTGGTCGGGCCCCGGTCTGGCGGCATGTCGACGGCGTATGGCGCGCCGAGCTTGTCCCAGGTCATGACGACCTCGAGGTCCTGCGAGCGCACGATCTCCTGGTAGCGGCTGCGGGTGTCGCCGGCGCGGCGGGCTTCGACGAGCGGCAGATACGAGATCGCCTTGATCCCCGGCGAGACGCGGAACGACATGAACTTGGAAAAGAACTCGGCGACGAGAAAGCGCGCCAGCGGCGCGTTGTCGGTGATGCAGAAGTTGCGCACCTCGGGCAGGCCTTTCTCCGTCCCCGGCTCGTCGAGCACGACTGCGCCGTGGCCCATGCCGTGCGGCGACCAGACGATCCGGAAGAACGTCATGAGGCCGGTCCACGGGCCGTCCTGGGTGTCCTTGAGGTAGATGCCGGGGTTCTCGCCGGTCCAGGCGACCGGCCCCGGATGGATCGGGCTCTGCATGCTCCTGGTGTCCTTGTTCCAAACCGGCGCCGGGCGGGTTGCCCGACGACCGGCTACTGCGTGAGCGCCATGCGGCTCCGTTCGGCGTACTCGCGGATCAGCGCCCGCACTCGCTCGGTGCGGTCGGCGGCGCTCTGGTGCTCGCCCTGGACCACGATCTTCGTGATCTGCTTGCCGACTTCGAGCGCGAACGCCTTGTCCCCCTCCGGGCTCGTGCCGTCGCGCATCGGCAGGCGCAGCACCGTGTCGTGGCAGTAGGTCGGGATGAGCCCGTTCGAGCGGACCGGCGAGAGCTCCGGGTCGCCGCCTTCGGCGACGCGGCGGATGCCGCGGCGCAGGAAGTGCCGGAGCCGCGCGACGCCGGTGTCGCACTTCGTGAGGTTCTCGAGCGCGTGGATCGCGATCGGCCGCTGCGAGACCTGCGCGTCGTAGTCGCCGGGGATCCGCTGCCGCTCCGGGTACGGCCGGTCCGGCCCCTGGCCGAAGAAGTCGACCGATTCCGGGCCGCATTTCGTCTCGTCGGCGACGCCGCGCGGGTCGGCGTCGGGGTGGAAGTGGCGCCACCCGATGATGCGGCAGGTCGTGGTGTCGAGGGGCACCGTCCAGCGCGTGATCGCGACCCGGCTGAACTCCTTCGGCTCGGCACCGTCCTCCCAGACGTGCCCGACCTGGGCGAGGTTCGGCAGGATGATGTCGTTCGAGCGCACCCACACATTGTCGCCCCAGCGGCGCGAGGTGACGTAGACCATGCCCGTCGGGGTCTCCGGAAACTCCATCGCGGGCAGCTCGCCCCAGACGTCGGCGAAGTGCGAGAAGCTGATCCGCGTGTGCAGGAACACCGCGTGCGCCGGGTCCATGACGTTCTCGTGCACCTGCAGCCAGTTGCACGGATAGGTGATGTAGTAGGGCACGAGGCGGTCGTCGGAGTGCTCGTAGCTGTCGTAGATCGGGAACTCGGGTTTGTTCTCCGGCGGGCCGAAGTAGCCGAAGACGAGGCCCTGGTACTCGATCGCCGGGTAGGCGCCATGGCAGACCTGGAAGCGCAGCGTCGACTCGGGCGGGTCGCCGGGTGTCTCGAGGACGCGGCCGTCGACGCCGTAGAGCCACCCGTGATAGCAGCAGCGGAGTCCGCGCTCCTCGCAGATCCCATATTCGAGCGACGTGCCGCGGTGGCTGCAGTGCAGTTCGAGGAGGCCGACGTCGCCCGATTTCGTCCGGAAGAGCACGAGCTCCTCGCCGAGGATGCGCACCTTGAGCGGCAGTTCGCCGAGCTCCGAGGAGAGCGCCACCGGCTGCCAGAATCGCCGCAGGTACTCGCCGCAAGGCGAGCCGCGCTCGACGTGCGTGAGCTCCCGGTCCTCCTCCGGCAGCGCGGCGCGGTGGTAGGCGAAGTAAGGGTGCGTGAGCAGCTTCGTAGGTGCGGCCATTGCGGGCTCCTGGTGGGCAGGCCGTCGATCAGCGTAGCCCAGTCGTGCGGCGGGTGACAATTCATTTCGGCGCTAGATCGAGTTCGGATTTTCTGAATCAGGCGCGTCGCGCGCTGGTGCATCGCGCCGCAGCTTGCGGGCGCGCGCGGAGCTGACGCCCGCGCGCCACTGAGGTAGATTCGCGCCTGCCGCTCCTCCACAGCGGCTGGGAGGAGCGAATGTCGAGCTCGCGCGCCGCCGGCGAAGCGGAATCCGCCTACGCCTGGACGCGTCTCGGCGTCGCGCTCGCACTGTCCACGATCGGCGGCGTCGGCATGTGGTCCGCCGTCGTCGCGCTGCCGGCCATTCAGGCGGAGTTCGGCGTGGCCCGCTCCGACGCGTCGCTGCCGTACACGCTGACGATGGTCGGGTTCGGCCTGGGGGGCATCCTCATGGGCCGGCTCTCCGACCGCTTCGGGATCATCGTCCCCGTGGTCGTCGGGACGGTCGCGCTGGGGCTCGGCTATGTTCTCGCCAGCTCGGCGGGGAGCCTCTGGCAGTTCGCATTGGTTCAGGGCGTGCTGATCGGCTTTCTCGGGAGCTCGGCCACGTTCGGACCGCTCCTCGCCGACACGTCGCTGTGGTTCCACCGCCGGCGCGGCATCGCGGTCGCGATCTTCGCGAGCGGCAACTACCTCGCGGGCGCGGTCTGGCCTCCGATCGTCCAGCACTTCATCGAGACCGCCGGCTGGCGGCAGACGCACGTTGGCGT
>JBOIFD010000404.1:0-7743 GCA_050741515.1 Burkholderiales bacterium | reverse complement strand
GTGTCGCCGCGGCCCGACGACGATCGATGATCCCATCCCACGAGTCGCCCCTCCCGGCTGCGGCAGCCATCGAAGCCCAGCTCGCGCCGAACGAGCGCCGCTGGCTGCGCGGCCTGCGCTGGGCCGGCTGGGCGCTCGTCGCGACGTACTTCCTGGCCGTGAGCGGGATGCTCGCGCTGCGGTTCTGGGTGCTGCCCGGCGTCGCGGCCTACAAGGCCGAGATCGCCGCGGCCGTCTCGCGCGCAATCGGGGAGCGGGTCGAGCTCGGCGGCGTCGACGCCGAGTGGTTCGGCCTGCATCCGCGGCTCGAGTTGACCGACGTCAAGATTTTCGACCGCGGCGGCGACGAGGCGCTCGCGCTCCCGTACGTGGCCGTGACGATCGCGTGGCGCTCGCTCGTCGCCGGCGAGCTCCGCTTCCGCTCGGTCGTGCTCGACCGTCCCGACCTCAGCATTCGCCGCGACCCGCAGGGGCGGCTCTTCGTCGCCGGGCTCGAGCTCGAGTCGGGCGGCGAGCCCGACGGCAGCGGCGCCGACTGGCTGCTGAAGCAGGGGGAGATCGTGATCCGCGACGGCACGGTCGAGTGGTCGGACGAGCAGCGGCGCGCGGTTCCGATCCGGCTCGAGCACGTCGACTTCGTGCTGCGGAACGAGGGCCGGCACCACAGGTTCGCCATTCGCGCGGCACCGCCGTCGGAGCTCGCCTCGGCGATCGATCTCCGCGGCGACCTGGTCGGCCGGACCCTGAGCGAGCTGCGGGAGTGGAATGGGCGGCTCTACGCGGGGTTCGACTACGTCGACCTCGCGGCGTGGCAGACCTGGGTCGACTACCCGTTCGAGGTCCGCGGCGGTCGCGGCGCGCTCAAGCTGTGGCTCGGCTTCGCCGATCAGCGGCTCACCGAGCTCTCGGCCGACCTCGCGCTCGCCGACGTGGCCACGCGCTTCGCGCCCGAGCTGCCGCTGCTCGAGCTCGCGTCGGTGCTCGGGCAGTTCGGCGCGAAAAAGGTGACGCGCTTCGAGCTGATCGACCTCGACGGCGAGCCGGACGTCGCCTACGATGCCTTCGCGCGCCAGCTCGCCCTGGTCATGCAGAGCGGTGCGACGTTTCCGCCGGCCGACTTCACCGCGCGCTGGGAGCCGGCGCGGGGCCGCCTCCCCGCGCGCGGGGAGATCGTCGCGCCCCGGCTCGAGCTCGCACCGCTCGCGCTCGTCGGCGAGTACCTGCCGTTCCCGGAGCGGGCGCGCCAGGCGCTCGAGGCCGCCGCGCCGGAAGGCCGGCTCTCCGACGTGACCTTCGCGTGGACCGGCGAGGTCGAGCAGCCGGCGACGTACGTTGCGCGCGGGAAGTTCGCCGATGTCGCGATGCGCCCGTACCAGAGCGCGCCCGGCTTCAGCCGGCTCTCGGGCGCGTTCGAAGCGAGCGACCGCGGGGGGCGGGTCGCGCTCGCGGCGAACGACCTGACGATCGACTACCCCGGGATCTTCTCCGAGCCGACCTTCGCCTTCGACGCGGTCGGCGCGCGCGTCAGCTGGAGCTTCCCGCAAGGCGACTTCCAGGTGCGGCTGGAGGAGGTCACGCTTTCGAGTCCGGACCTCGCCGGGAGCCTCTCCGGGACCTACCGGACGGGCGACAAGGGCGTGCGGGGCGTCGACATCACGGGGCGCCTCACGCGGGCGGTAGGACGGCACGTTTATCGGTACATCCCGGCGCTCCCGCCCGAGGTGGCCGACTGGCTGCGCGAGGGCATCCAGTCCGGGGAGGTCGGCGAGACGCGCATTCGCCTGCGCGGCGACCTCGACGATTTCCCGTTCCGGGACGCCACCAAGGGCGAGTTCAGGATCAGCGGCCGCGTGACCGGCGGCACGCTCGAGTACGCCGACGGCTGGCCCAAGCTCACGAACGTCACCGCCGACCTCGTGTTCGACGGCCCGCGGCTGAAGATCTCGAGCCCGCGCGCGAGCGCGCTCGGCACGCAGATCTCGGACGCCGTGGTCACGCTGCCCGACCTCTACGGCGATCGCACCGACCTGCTCGTCAACGGCGAGGCGCAGGGGCCGACCGGGGAGTTCCTGAAGTTCATCGCCCAGAGCCCGGTGCGCGGGTTTCTCGACGGGCTCACCGACGGCTGGACCGCCGCGGGCCGCGGCCGCCTCAATCTCAACCTCGAGCTGCCGCTCGACAACCTGGAGCGCGCGAAGATCGCGGGAAGCTTCCAGTTCGCGAACAACGGGCTGCAGATGGGGTCCGGCGAGCCGCCGCTCGCGCAGCTGACCGGCCGCGTGGAGTTCACCGAGTCGGGCGCCTCCGCCCGCAACCTCACGGCGCTCGCTCTCGGCGGCAGCATCAGCGCCCAGCTCACGACCCGCGACGGCGCGGTCACGGCGATCGTGCAGGGCAACGCCGATGCCGCACAGCTCGCGCGGAGCGTCGAGCTGCCCATCGCCGACCGCCTCCGCGGACTGATGCCGTTCAAGTACACCACGTCGAGCTCGCGCCAGCGCCCCTCGTCGAGCACGTTCGAGTCGTCGCTCGTCGGCGTCGCGGTCGACCTGCCGCCGCCGTTCGGCAAGGCGGCGGCCGACAGCGCGCCGCTGCGGATCGAACGCACGCCGCTCGCCGCGAAGGCGGCGGGCGGCGGCCACCGCGAGGCGCTTGCCGTGTCGGTGGGCAGCCTCTTGAGCGCGAAGGCTGAGCTCTGGCGGGAAGGGGAGCACGCCGTCATCGAGCGGGGGGGCGTGGCGATCGGCGACGTCGCCCTGAAGCTGCCCGATCGGCCGGGCGTGCTGGTTGCGGGCAAGCTCGCGGCGCTCGACCTCGACCGGCTGCTGCCGCTGGTGACGAGCGCGGGCGAGCACGCCGGCGGCGCGGAGCTCAGCGTCAACGCGCTCGACCTCCAGGCGGAAACGCTCATCGTCAACCGCCGGCAGTTCCACGACGTCAAGGTGCACGCCCAGTTCGACGGCCGGCGGACCTGGCGGGCGGATGTCAGCGCGCGCGAGCTCGCTGGCGAGCTCGCGTGGCGGCCCGAAGCTCAGGGCGCGCTGGCGGCGCGGCTCAAGTACCTGATCCATCCCCAGGCCGTTCCGGGCGCGACGCCCGGCGACGAGACCGTCAGCGATCTGCCGGCGCTGCGGATCATCGCCGACAGCTACACGTACAACGGCCACGAGCTGGGACGCCTCGAGGTGCGCGCGGTGAACGAGCCGGCCGGCTGGCGGCTCCACAAGCTCGAGCTCGTCGCACCCGACGGCTCCTTGAGCGCGAGCGGGCTCTGGCAGCCGCCCCGCCTGGGCGCCGAGCGGACCGAGCTCGACGTCAAGGTGGACGTCAAGGACGTCGGGACGTATCTCGCGCGGTTCGGCCAGCCGGACGCCGTGGCGAAAGGGACGGCGACGCTCGAGGGCGCCGTCCGCTGGAGCGGACCGGTGCACCGGATCGACTACGGCTCGCTCAGCGGCCACCTCGCGCTCAAGGCGGCCAGGGGCCAGTTCATGAAGGTGGACCCCGGCGTGGGCCGGCTCCTCGGCGTGCTGTCGCTGCAGTCGCTGCCGCGGCGGGTCACGCTCGACTTCCGCGACATCTTCAGCGACGGCTTCGCGTTCGACTCGATCACGGGCTCGGCGAAGATCGCGAGCGGCGTGGCGGTCACGGACGACATGGCGATGGCGGGGCCGGCGGCGAGCGTCGCGATCACCGGGCGGGCCGACCTCGCGAAGGAGACGCAGGATCTCACGGTGCGCGTCGTGCCGACCATCGGCGACAGCATCGCGGTTGCCGCCGGCGTCGTGCTCCTCAACCCGATCATCGGCGCGGGCGCGCTGCTCGCGCAGCGGCTGCTCAAGGATCCGCTCGGACAGATGCTCGCGTACGAGTACCGCGTCAGCGGCAGCTGGGCCGAGCCGAAGGTGATCCAGGTGCGCGCGCCGAACGTCCCGGACGCCGAGGGCAAGGCCGGCGGGGGTGCAGCCGACGGAGCCGCGGCCGGCGGGGGCGCGGAGAAGAAGTGAACCCAAGGGGGTACCGGACGACGTGAGCGAAGGGTTCAAGGTCGCGGCCCTCCAGATGGTCTCCGAGCCGTCGGTCGAGGCGAACCTAGTCGCTGCCGACGAGCTCATCGCGGACGCGACCAATCAGGGCGCGAAGCTCGTGGTGCTGCCGGAGTGGTTCTGCTTCATGGGCCGCGGCGAGCGCGACAAGCTCGCGATCCGCGAGGCGGACGGCGAGGGCCCGATCCAGTCGTTCCTGGCGCGCGTGGCTGCGAAGCGCCGCGCCTGGGTGATCGCCGGCACGGTGCCGCTCCCCGCCGACGACCCCGGGAAGGTGCGGAACAGCTCGCTCGTGTACGACGATGCCGGCCGGCGCGTCGCGCGCTACGACAAGATCCACCTGTTCGACTTCACGGATTCCTTCGGGCCGCAGGCTGGAGCGGGGGAGCTACGCGGGGGCACGCCCCCGCGTTCGACCGAGGTTGAGCGCTACAGGGAGTCCGGCACGATCGAGCCCGGCACCGTGCCGGTCGCGATCGACTCGCCGTTCGGCCGCATCGCGCTCTCGATCTGCTACGACGTGCGCTTCCCGGAGCTCTACCGCCGGCTCGCGCCGATGGACCTGATCACCGTGCCGTCCGCGTTCACCGCGACCACCGGCGCGGCGCACTGGGACGTGCTCGTGCGCGCACGCGCGGTCGAGAACCTCGCGTGGGTGATCGCCCCGGCCCAGGGCGGTCACCATCCGAACGGCCGCCGCACCCACGGGCACACGATGGTGGTCGATCCCTGGGGCAAGGTCGTCGCGAGCCTCGCCCGGGGTCCCGGGGTTGTGGTCGCCGAGATCGACCCCAGCTATCAGGCCAGGGCGCGGGCGAGCCTGCCGGCCCTCTCCCACCGCGTGCTCTGATTCCTCCGAGGCGTAGCCCATGCAAACCCAGGACCAGCTGCTCCGGACCGCCGCCGACACGCTGCTCGCGCCCTACGACCTGCAGGCGCCGCAGCTCGCGCAGGTGTTCGGCGCCATCATGACGCACCGCGTCGACTACGCCGACCTCTACTTCCAGTACCTGCGCTCGGAGGGCTGGAGCCTGGAGGAGGGGATCGTCAAGTCGGGCAGCTTCAACATCGACCAGGGCGTCGGCGTGCGCGCGATCTCCGGCGAGAAGACCGCGTTCGCGTACTCGGACGAGATCAGCCTCGCGGCGCTCAGGGACGCGGCCGGGGCGACGCGGGCCATCGCGCGCACCGGCGGCACGAACAACGTACCGGTCACGCGCGCGGGGCAGCGCCGCGATCTCTATCAGCCGATCGACCCGCTCGCGTCGCTCGCCGACACCGAGAAGGTGAAGCTCCTCGAGCGCCTGGAGCGGATGTGCCGCGGCCGCGACCCGCGGGTGGTCCAGGTGATGGCGAGCCTGGCGGGCGTGTACGAGGTGATCCTCGTCGCGCGCTCCGACGGCGTGCTGGCGGCCGACGTCCGGCCGCTGGTGCGGCTCTCCGTGCAGGTGATCGCCGAAAGCGGCGGCCGCCGCGAGCAGGGCTCGAGCGGCGGCGGCGGTCGGCTCGACTACGCGTACTTCACCGACGCGGTGCTCGAGGACTACGCGCGGAAGGCCGTCGATCTCGCGGTGCTCAACCTCGAGTCGCGGCCGACGCCGGCGGGGACGATGACGGTCGTGGTCGGCCCGGGCTGGCCGGGGGTGCTCCTGCACGAAGCGGTCGGGCACGGGCTCGAGGGCGACTTCAACCGCAAGGGCTCGTCGGCGTTCTCGGGCCGGATGGGCGAGCGCGTGGCCGCGCCAGGGGTGACCGTCGTCGACGACGGGACGCTGCCCTCGCGGCGCGGGTCGCTCAACGTCGACGACGAGGGCAACCCGACGAACTGCACGACGCTGATCGAGAACGGCGTGCTGCGCGGCTACATCCAGGACAGCCTCAACGCCCGGCTGATGAAGATGCCGCTCACGGGCAATGGCCGCCGCGAGTCGTATGCGCACGTGGTCATGCCGCGGATGACCAACACCTACATGCTCGCCGGCAGCCACGACCCCAGGGAGATCATCGCGTCCGTCGACCGCGGCATCTACGCGGTCAACTTCGGCGGCGGGCAGGTCGACATCACGAGCGGCAAGTTCGTGTTCTCGATGTCCGAGGCGTACATGATCGAGAACGGCAAGCCCACCTACCCGCTCAAGGGTGCGACGCTCATCGGCAACGGCCCCGACGCGCTCACCCGCGTGGCGATGATCGGGTCCGATCTCCAGCTCGACACGGGGGTCGGCACGTGCGGGAAGGACGGCCAGTCGGTACCGGTGGGCGTCGGCCAGCCGACGCTGCGCATCGACGACCTGACCGTCGGCGGGACGGCCTGACGCCGCAAGATTTCACAACCTTTGACAGTCGCAGCCCGCGCCGCGGGGTAGAAGCTCCCAGAAGAAGATCGGCGGCGCTCGTTCCGGGGCGCCCGCCTTCGAGGAGGAGGTGCGAGTGCGAGCGCGGATGCCAGCTCCGGCCGTCGCCGCGGCGACACGGAGTGCGCGCGCTGCGGCGTGCGCGTTGCGGCTCGCGGCGATGGCCGCGCTGTGGGGCCCGTCGGCCGCATCGGCGCAGGACGGCGCCCCCTTCTGCCCGAATCCTCCGGCCGCCGTCGCGTCGGGCGGCATCATGGCTCGCCCCGCCGTCGCCACCGCCGTGACTCGCATCGCCGCGACCGTGGCGGAGGACCGTCGGCAGAGCGGGCTCGCGAGCCTGGCGATCGGCATCGTCCACGACCAGACCCTGCTGCTCGCGGCCGGCTTCGGTTGTGCCAACCTCGAGCGCGGCACCCCCGCGACGCCGGACACCGCCTACCGCGTCGGCTCGGTCACCAAGGTCTTCGAGGCGACGGCGCTGATGCAGCTGCGCGACGCCGGACGGCTGCGCCTCGACGAGGCCGTCGACCGCTACGTCCCCGAAGCCTGGTATCCGGCCCCGAACGGCGCGCGGGTCTCGCCGACCTGGCGCCAGCTCGCCTCGCACACCGCCGGCCTCCAGCGCAACGTGCAGCCGAACCTCGGCACGGTGCCGGACCTCTTCCGCTTTCTCGCGCACCGGGCGGCGGCCGCCGAGCCGGGCAAGGTCTACGCCTACTCCAATCTGGGGTTCGTCCTGCTCGGGCAGGCGGCCGCGCTGGTCGCGGGCGAGCGGTATCACGACTACGTGCAGCGGCACATCTTCGCGCCGCTCGGAATGGCGAGCAGCACCTACGACCCCGGGTCGGTGGCGACCGATCGACTCGCGATCGGCTACCTGCGGCTCGACCCGGCCGACGACGGCTGGTCGGGCTATCGCGCCGGCTACCGGGACCCGTTCCCGCCGTCGGGCACGATCCTCTCGACGGTCAGCGACCTGGGCCGGTTCCTCATGCTCCAGTTCCGCACCGGTCCGGCGGGCGGCGCGCAGATCCTCGACTCCCGGACGGTCCGCGAGATGTGGCGCCCGGTGGCCGCGACCGGGGCTGCCCGCGCCGCGGCGATCGGCTGGTTCGTGTCCCCGCTCGGCGACGACACGCTCGTCGGGAAAGACGGCGGCCAGCCCGGGTTCACGGCGCTGGTGCAGATGGTTCCGGAGCGCAAGCTCGGCATCGTCCTGCTGGTGAACGAGTCGCCGGCGCGGGTGCGTGCGAGCGGCGCGTTTCCGAGGGTTTCGCAGCTCGTCCTCGACGAGCTCCTGCCGCACGCCGCTGCCGGGCGGCGGTAGCCGGCGCCGCGCTGCG
>JBOIFD010000403.1:0-3006 GCA_050741515.1 Burkholderiales bacterium | reverse complement strand
GAACATCCCCCCGACTTCTTGTTCTCGGCTCCGGGCGCTCGCGTGGCGTGCGGGGGATTCTACGCTCCCGCCTACGCGCGCTTTCCGGAGCGCGCCATGCGAGCGGCATGAAGTCCTCGATCCGACGGCCGGGCGTGTCGCGATCCGACCCGCGGCCTCTGGAACACTCGCCAGGCCCTAAGTTGCTGTAGAAACAGGAGCATAACCCCCATTCCTACAGTCGGGTATGAAATTAGTCAAATTTCCTGCCGAGTTCCCGTCACCGCCGCCCGCCGTATCCGGAGCGGGACCAAAAGGTGAAGGGCCCCGCAGGGCCCTTCGGCACGTTCGCCGGCGACGCTTCAGGTCCCGAGCAGGGTTCCCGCGGCGAGGCCGACCGACGCGGCGAGCTCCGCGCCGGAGATCTTCTTCCCATCCTCCGCCTTGGCCTTCAGGACCTCGATCCGGCCGCCCTGGGCGGTGACGAAAAAGCTCGTCGCGGTCACCTCGGACACCTCGCCGACCTTGCCCTTCACGGCGCCGAAGGTCCGGAAGAGGTGCTTGCGGGCGTCGAAGAGCTGGATCTTCTTGCCGGTGAGGGTGGTCCACGCGCCCGGGGCGGGATTGGTCCCGCGGATCAGGTCGTAGATGAAGTCGACGTGGCTCGCCCAGTGGATCCGCGCCTCGGCAGCCCGGCACCAGCCCTCGTACGACGCCTGATTCTCGTCCTGGACCGTCTCCTTGTGCTTGCCGGCTGCCACCAGGTCGGCCGCTTCGAGCATCGCCTGCACGCCCATCGGGAAGAGCCGGTCGAAGTAGACCGAACCGAGCGTGTCGTCCGGGCCGATCGGCGTCTCCTTCTGCAGGATCACCGGCCCCTCGTCGAGGCCCTCGGTCGGGCGGAAGATCGTCAGCCCGGTCTTCGTCTCGCCCCTGATGATCGGCCAGTTGATCGAGCTCGGGCCGCGATACTTGGGGAGCAACGAGGGGTGGTACTGGATCGTTCCCCGCTTCGGGAGCCTGACCAGGCTGTCGGGCGCGAACTGCAGCACGAAGGCCATGATCCCGAGCTCCGCGTCGAGCGACTTCATGGCGGCGTGGGCTTCCGGCGCGCGGAGCGACTGAAACTGGAAGACCTTCAGTCCCTTCTCCAGCGCCGCCGCCTTCAGCGGGTCGGCCTTCGCGCCCTCCTTCTCCGGCGCGCAGAACACGCCGGCGACCTGGTCGCCGCGGGCGAGGAAGGCGTCGAGGACGGCCTTGCCAAAGTCTTGCTGCCCAATGATCGCGACGCGCATCAAGCCGCCTTTGCCTTCGCCGGCGCGCTGAAGGCGCCGGCGGCTTTCAGCGCGGCGATCTTGGCGTCGTCGTACCCGAGCACCTCCTTCAGCACCTCCTCGGTGTGCTCGCCGAGGAGCGGCGAGCGGCGAATCTCGGCCGGCGAGGCGGAGAGCTTGATCGGCATGCCGACGTTGTACCACTTGCCGCGCTGCGGATGGTCGAGCTCGACCCACATCTCGCGCCCGCGCACGTGCTCGTCGTTCGCGAGGTCCTCGGTCGACATGATCGGGCCGCACGGGACGTCGAGCTCGTTCAGCAGCGCCATCAGCTCGCGCTTGGTGTAGCCCGAGGCGAACTCGGTCAGGATCCGCCACATCTCGTTCTGGTTCTTGCGCCGGTCGCCGATCCTGGCGAACCGCGCGTCGGTCGCGAGCGCCTCGCCGCCGACGCGCCGCGCGAGCGCATCCCACACCGCTTCCTGCACCACGACGTACAGGTAGTCGTTCGGCCCGCCGGGCTTGCACTTGATGGCGTTCCCGAGCTGCCCGCCGCCCGAGTCGTTGCCCGAGCGGGGCACCGCCTTGTGCCCTTCGGTCGGCACCGAGTACTCGCCCAAGCCGCCGTGCCACAGCCGCTGGTGGTCACGGAACTTGACGCGGGCGAGGTTCATCACGCCGTCCATCATGGCGACCTCGACGTACTGCCCCTTGCCCGAGGCGTTGCGGTGGTGGAGCGCCGCCAGGATGCCGATCACGAGGTGCAGCCCGGTCCCGGTGTCGCCGATCTGCGCGCCCGTGACGAACGGCGGGCCGTCGGGCACGCCGGTCGTGCTCATCGCGCCGCCCATCGCCTGCGCCACGTTCTCGTAGGCCTTGAAATCCGCGTACGGCCCGCTGGACCCGAAGCCCTTGATCGACGCCATCACGGCGCGCGGGTTGATCTTCTGCACCGCCTCCCACCCGAACCCGAGCCGCTCGATCACGCCCGGCCCGAAGTTCTCCATGACGACATCGGACTGCCTGAGGAGCTCGGTGACGACCGCTTTCCCCTCCGGGGACTTCATGTTCACCGTGATCGACCGCTTGTTGCAGTTGAGCATGGTGAAGTACAGGCTGTCGGCGTTCGGGACGTCGCGCAGCTGGCCGCGCGTGACGTCGCCGGTCGGCGGCTCGAGCTTGATCACGTCGGCGCCCATCCAGGCCATCAGCTGCGTCGCCGTAGGCCCGGCCTGGACATGGGTCATGTCGAGGATGCGTATGCCCTTCAAAGCTTCCATTCTGATCTCCAATCCTGCGGCGGCTATTTCTTGCTCGCGCTCGGATTCAGGCTCGTGATGCGACCGCTTTCGGTGCCGGCGGTTTCATCGATCACGGCATTGATGAGCGTGGGCTTGCGCGAGCGGATGGCTTCCCCCATCGCGCTGCGCAGCTCGGCCGGGGTCGTGGCGTTCACGCCCACGCCCCCAAATGCCTCCATCAGCTTGTCGTAGCGCGCACCCTTGACGAACACGGTGGGCGCCACATCCGGGCCGCCGGTCGGATTGACGTCGGTGCCGCGGTAGACGCCGTTGTTGTTGAGGACCACCACGCAGACCGGCAGGTTGTAGCGGCAGATGGTCTCGACTTCCATGCCGGAGAAGCCGAAGGCGCTGTCGCCCTCGATCGCGATCACCGGCTGGCCGCTGACCACGGCGGCGGCGACGGAAAAGCCCATGCCGATGCCCATCACGCCCCAGGTGCCGACGTCCAG
>JBOIFD010000402.1:0-4349 GCA_050741515.1 Burkholderiales bacterium | reverse complement strand
GTGCTCGCGGACGCGGTCGGCTCGAAGCGCGGTCTCGCGCGGCTCGGGCCGAAGCTGCGCGAGGCGGGTGTCGAGGTGACGCCGCTCCTCCGGGTCGGCCTGTTCCGGCGCGGCGCCGCGCGCTTCGACCTGCGCAACCACCGGAAGCTCGCGGTGATCGACGGGCGCGTCGGCTACGTCGGCTCCCAGAACCTGGTCGACCCGGAGTTCATTCCCGGCTGCCCGAACGAGGAGCTCGTCGCGCGCGTCGCAGGGCCGGTCGTCGCGCAGCTGCAGGCCGTGATCCTCGGCGACCGCTACTTCGAGACCGGGCACGTCGCCGACGAGGAGCGGCACTTCCCGCAAGTTCCGGACGCCGGCCGGAGCGCGGCCCAGATGCTGCCGAGCGGGCCGGGGTACGGCCGCGAGAACGGCCAGACCGCTCTCGTGTCGCTGATCCACGCCGCGCGCGAGCGGGTCGTCATCACCACGCCCTACTTCGTGCCCGACGAGACCTTCCTGCAGGCGCTCTCGACCGCGTCGCTCCGCGGCGTGGAGACGCGGCTCATCGTCTCGGCGAAGTCGAATCAGCGGCTGACCCAGCTCGCGCAGGCCTCGTACTACGAGCAGCTGCTCGAGGCGGGCATCGCAATCCACCTCTACGAGCCGCGCTTCCTGCACGCCAAGCACATGACCGTGGACGGCGCAGTGGCGCTGATCGGCTCGACCAACATCGACATCCGCTCGTTCGCGCTGAACGCCGAGGCGAGCCTGCTCGTCTACGACGCGGAAGTCGTCCGCGCGCTCGAGACCGTGCAGGCGCGCTACCTCGCCGCCAGCCGGACGCTCGAGCGCGAACGCTGGGCCGCGCGGTCGCTCGGCACGAAGGCGGTCGAGAACACCGCGCGCCTGGCCGACTCGCTGCTGTAATCCGGCCCGGCCGACCACCCCGGCGCTCCGCGCCACCCCTCCTCGACGAGGAGGGGAGAGCTCGCGTGTCAATACATATAGTGTCCGCCGTTCACGTGGATCGCCTGCCCGGACACGAACGCGCCGGTCTCGGCGCACAGGAACGCGCACGCCGCCGCGACCTCCTCGGTCCGGCCGTAGCGCCCGCCCGGGATCTCGGCCTCGAGCTTGGCCTTGTCCTGGTGACTGTATTGCGACCAGTCGCGGACCGTGTCGATCGCGCCCGGAACGACCGTGTTCGCGGTGATGCCGTCGGCCCCGAACTCGCGCGCCAGCGCCTTGGCGAGGCCGTGCAGCCCCGCTTTGGCGGTGATGTTGTGGGCACGCTCCGTGATCTGGGCCCAGAAGCCGTCGAACCCGGCGATGTGGACGATCCGGCCCCAGCGGCGCGCGCGCATGTGGGGGATCGCGTTCCGCGCCAGGTAGAACGCCGCGGAGAGGTTGGTTGCGAGCACCGCGTTCCAGTCCTCGAGGGAGATGTCGAGAAAAGCCTGCTTCGGCCGGATGGCCACGTTCGAGACCGCGATGTCGATCGAGCCGAACGCCGCGACCGTCCTGGCCACCAGCTCCGCCACCTGGTCGTGCGAGGACACGTCGGCCATGACGCCGAGCGCCCGTCCACCCGCCTCCCCGATCTCCCGCACGACGCGGTCGACCGCTTCCTGGTCGCGATGGCCGTTCACGACCACGTTGGCGCCGCCTTCGGCGAGGGCGAGCGCGATGGCGCGGCCGATGTTGCGGCCCGAGCCGGTCACGACCGCGGTGCGGCCGGCGAACGGGGCGGAGCGTTGTGCCATTGGAACCCTCCCGAGGAACCGATCCGGACGGTGCGGTTGACAGCCCGCACCCCGTCCGATTAGATGTACGGCGATCCTACCGTTTCGCCGCACTGCGGCGCCAGCGGCGCGGATTCCCCCGAGGAGGACAGGAAATGCAAGGACTCCGCTGCGCGCTCCTGGTGTTCGCCGTTCTCGTCTCACCGGCCGCCTTCGGGCAAGCCTACCCGGCGAAGCCGGTCAAGTTCGTCGTCCCCTATCCGCCCGGCGCGTCCACCGACACGGTGGCCCGCGCGGTGGCCCAGAAGCTGAGCGACAGCCTGGGCCAGCAGGTGTTCGTGGAGAATCGCCCCGGCGCGAGCGGCAACATCGGCTCCGACTACGTCGCCAAGTCGGCGCCCGACGGCTACACGATCCTGCTCGGGACCGACGCCACCCATACGACGAACGTCCACTTCGGAAAGAACTTCCCCTACGACCCGGTCAGGGACTTCACGCCGATCACCGCCGCGGTGGGGAACATCATCGTGCTCGCCGCGCACCCGTCGGTGCCGATCACCTCGGTCAAGGAGCTGATCGAGTACGCGAAGAAGAACCCCGGCCGGCTCGCCTACGCCAGCTCCGGGACCGGCTCGCCCCACCACCTCTCCGGCGAGCTCCTGCGGCAGCTCGCCGGCATCGACATCGTGCACGTGCCGTACAAGGGCGGCGGACAGGCGATCATCGATTTCGTCGGCGGCCAGGTGCCGCTGATGTTCTCGAGCCTGGTCGCGGTCGCGCCCCACATCAAGAGCGGCAAGGTCCGCGCGCTCGGCGTCGTCGAGGCCCAGCGCTACGCGGCAATGCCGGACGTTCCGACCATCGCCGAGACGCTGCCGGGGTTCGAGATCAACTCCTGGCTCGGGTTCCTCGGGCCGGCGGGGCTCCCGCCGCCGATCCAGGCGCGCCTGCAGGCGGAGATCGTCAAGGCGCTCAACGCACCGGATGTGCGTGCGCGGCTCGAGCCGGCCGGGCTCATCGTGATCGGGAACACCCCGGCCGAGTTCAGCGCCATGATCAGGACCGACCTCGACAAACGCGGCCGGCTGATCAAGGCCGCGGGCATCCCGACGGACTGAGAGCGCGCCGTTGAGCGCCGCCGCGCCCCTCGCCGGTGTCGTCGTGGTCGAGCTCGGCCACAGCGTCGCCGCGCCGTTCGCCGGGCAGGTGCTCGGCGATCTCGGCGCCGAGGTGGTGAAGGTGGAGAAGCCCGACGGCGACGACGCGCGCAAGTGGGGCCCGCCGTTCCTCGACGGCGCGGCGGCGACCTTTCAGGCGCTGAACCGCAACAAGCGCTCGGTGGTGTGCGAGCTGCGCGATCCGCGGAGCCGCGGCGCGCTCCTGCGGTTCATCGCGGATCGCGCCGATGTCGTGCTGCAGAACATGCGCCCGGGCCAGGCGGACGCCCTCGGGCTCGGCGCGGAGCAGCTCTGCGCGTCGAAGCCCGCGCTCGTCTACTGCAACATCGGCGCGTTCGGCGCCACCGGACCGCTCGCCGACCGGCCCGGCTATGATCCGCTGATGCAGGGCTTCGGCGGGATCATGAGCGTGGTCGGCGAGGAAGGCCGGCCGCCGGTGCGGGTCGGGCCGTCGATCATCGACTGCGGCACCGGGCTGTGGGCGGTCGTGGGCATCCTCGCCGCGCTCTATCGCCGCCGCGAGACCGGCACGGGCGGGGTCGTGGACGTCTCGCTGTTCGAGACCGCCGCCTCCTGGATGAACCTGCACGCGGTGCAGTACCTCGCCTCCGGGGAGCTCCCGGGCCGCGACGGGTCGGGCCGGGCAGGCATCGTCCCGTACCGCGCGTACCGCACCGCCGACGGCGACCTGGTCGTGGCGGCGGCGAACGACGCGCTCTATCGCAAGCTGTGCGCGGCGCTCGGCCATCCGGAGTGGGCCGACGACCCGCGGTTCCTCACCAACCCCGAGCGGGTCGTCAACGCCGCTGCGCTCTACGCCCTCATCGAGGCCGAGATGGCGAAGCGCACGAATGCCGACTGGATCGCGGCGCTCGACGCGGTCGGGGTGCCGTGCGCGCCGGTGCAGAACGTGCAGGAGATGCTCGAACACCCGCAGACGCGGGCGCTCGGACTGATGCAGGCGATCCCCGGGCTGAGCGTGCCGCTCGTCGGCCTGCCGATCTCGTTCGACGGCGCCCGCTCCACGCCCCGCTCCGGCCCGCCGGCGCTCGGCGAAGCGACGGCCGAGATCCTCGGCCAGCCCGTCAAGGCCGGCGCATGAACCTCCCCGACTACGCGACGCTCGCGGCCGCCCGCGACGGCGAGCACGTCCTCGTCGTCACGCTGAACCGTCCCGAGGTCAGCAACGCGATCAACACCCGGATGGGCCGCGACCTCGAGGACCTGTGGCGCCGGCTCGCCGCGGAGCCCGGAAGCTTGCGCGCGGTCGTGCTGACGGGCGCGGGCGATCGCGCGTTCTGCGCGGGCGGGGACCTCAAGGAGCGCAACGGCATGACCGACGAGGTCTGGCGCGCGCAGCACGAGATCTTCGAGCGCGGCATCATCGGCCTGATGGAGTGCCCCCTCCCGGTGATCGCCGCGGTGAACGGGCACGCGTTCGCCGGCG
>JBOIFD010000401.1:0-6277 GCA_050741515.1 Burkholderiales bacterium | reverse complement strand
GCGCAGCACCGCGTTCTTGGCGCCCAGCCCGATCAGCACCAGCAGGCCGATCTGGAAGTAGACGTCGTTCTCCAGCCCGCGCAGCCAGATCGCGGTGAGCGCGCCGAGGATCCCGAACGGGACCGCGGTCATCACCGCGCCCGGCAGCGTCCACGACTCGTACTGGGCGGCGAGCACGAGGAACACGACGATCAGGCCGAACACGAACGCGAGCATCGACGTGCCGCCCGCCTTCTTCTCCTCGAACGCGAGTCCGGACCAGGCGAACGTGTACCCCTGCGACAGTACCTCGCGCGCGACCTCTTCCATGGCGGCGATCGCCTGCCCCGAGCTGTAGCCGGGCGCGGCGTTGCCGTTGATCTTCGCCGCCGGGAAGCCGTTGAAGTGCGGCAGGATGTCGGGCCCGGTCACCCAGCGCGTGGTGACGAGCGCCGACAGCGGCACCATCTGGGCCTGATTGGTCGAGGGCTGGTGCGAGCGCGTGTAGAGGCGCGTGAGATCGTCCGGCGCCTGGCGGTACTTGGCGTCGGACTGCAGGATGACCCACCACACGCGGCTGAACTGGTTGAACTGGCTCACCGGCAGCGACCCGAACTGCGCCTGGATGGCGCTGTATACGTCCTCGATCGGCACGCCGAGCAGCGTCGCCTTCTCCCGGTCGACGTCGGCGCGCAGCTGCTGGGTGCTCGCGCGGAACGTCGTGTGGAGGCTGACCAGCTCCGGCCGCTCGGACGCCTTGCGGATGACCGCCTGCGTCAGGTCGTCGAGGCGGGCGGGCTCGCCGGCGGTGGTGTCCTGCACCCAGAACTCGAAGCCGCCGGTCGTGCCGATGCCGGGGATCGGCGGCGGCGGCACCGGGAACACCGTCGCGCCCTCGATCGCCTGGACCTCGCGATAGAGCGTCGTCAGGATCGTGCGCGCGTTCTGCTCCCGCGCCGTCGCGAGCGTGGCGTAACGCTCCTTGAAGTCCTTGAACCCGATGAAGAACGTCCCGGCGTTCGGCTTGAAGCCGAGGTCGAGGAGGCTGTAGCCGGTGATCATCGAGCGCCGCTCGACGCCGGGGATCTTCGCCAGCATCGCGTCCACGCGCTCGGCGACCGCCTGGGTGCGGTCGAGGCTGGCCGAGTCCGGCATGACGATCGCCGCGAACCCGTAGCCCTGGTCCTCGTTCGGCACGAAGCTCGTCGGCAGCGCGGCGAAGAAGTGCCAGATCGAGTAGAGGAACACCGCGAGCAGCACCAGCGCGATCGACATCCGCGTGATCATCATCGTCACCGCGCGCCCGAACGCCTGGGTGACGCGATCGACCTGGCGGTTGAACCAGGCGAACGGCCCGCGGCTCGGCGGCGGCTTGTGCCGCAGGAGCACGCCGCACATCGCCGGCGTCAGCGTGAGCGCGACGAACCCGGAGATCGTCACCGACACGACGATCGTGATCGCGAACTGCTTGTAGAGCTGCCCGGTGGTGCCGGGGAGAAACGCGGCGGGGATGAAGACCGAGGCCATCACCAGCACCACCGCGACGAGCGAGCCCGCGATCTCGCTCATGCTCTTGATGGTCGCCTGCTTCGGCGGCAGGTGCTCCTTCACCATGATCCGTTCGACGTTCTCGACCACCACGATCGCGTCGTCGACCACCATGCCGATCGCCAGCACCAGCCCGAACAGCGTCAGCAGGTTGATCGAGAAGCCGAGCGCGAGCATGCCGGTGAAGGTGCTGACCAGCGCCACCACGATCGCGACCGAGCAGATGAAAGTGGTGCGCAGGCTCTGCAGGAACAGGAACACCACCAGCACCACGAGGACCACCGCGATCACCAGCGTGTGGATCACCTCCTCGATCGACAGCCGCACGAAGTCGTTGGTGTCGAGCGCGATCGCGTAGTCGATCCCGTCCGGGAAGCGGCTCTTCATGTCTTCGAGCGTCTTGCGCACCGCCGCCGAGACGACGAGGCCGTTCGCCCCGGCCTGCTGGTAGACGGCGATGAAGGTCGCCGGCTGGTTGTTCAGCCGGCTGTCGACGATGTACTGGCGCAGGCCGACCTCGGCGCGCGCCACGTCCCCCACCCGCACGATCGCGCTGCCGTCCTGGCTCGCGCGCAGGATGATCCGCTCGTATTGCTTCGGATCGGTGAACGGCCGCTGGGTCACCACCGGGAAGGTCAGCTCCACCGGCCCGGCGTTCGGCTGCTGGCCGATCTGGCCGGCGCCGAAGAGGGCGTTCTGGGCGGCGACCGCGTTCTGGATGTCGGTGGTGGTGATCTGGAGCGACGCCATGCGGTCCGGATTCATCCAGATCCGCATCGCCTGGTCGGCGATGCCCATCACCTGCGCCTGGCCGGCGCCCGGCACGCGCTTCAGCGCGTCGAGCACGTAGACGTTCGCGAAGTTGGCGACGTAGTCGGTGCTGTAGCGGTCGTCCCTCGCGAACACCGCGACCAGCATCATGATCGACGACGACTTCTTCTGCACCTGTACGCCCTGCTGCACCACCGCCGACGGCAGCTGCGGCAGCGCGAGGTTGACCCGGTTCTGCACCTGCACCTGGGCGATGTCCGGGTCGGTGTCGAGCGAGAAGTACACGGTCAGGGTCAGCTGGCCGGTCGAGGAGCTGGTCGACGACATGTAGAGCATGTTGTCGACGCCGTTGATCTGCGCCTCGATCGGCGCCGCGACCGAGTCGGCCAGGGTCTGCGAGTCGGCGCCCGGGTAGGTGGTCTGGACGGTCACCTGCACCGGGGTGATGTACGGATACTGCTGCACCGGCAGCGCGGTGAGCGACACGGCGCCGGCGAGCGTGAGCAGGATCGCGATGACCGTCGCGAAGATCGGCCGCTCGATGAAGAACCGCGAGAACATGCCCGGCCCGGGCTACTTCTTCGCCGCCGGCAGCGCGGGCCTCGGCGGCGGCGCCTTCGCCGACGGCGCCGGAGCGCTCGCGGCCAGCGGCGTCGGGTTGAGCGCGGTGCCCGGCCCGAGCTTGAGTCCTCCGTCCACCACGACCCGGTCGCCGGCCCGCAGGCCCTCGGTGATGACCCACTCGTCGCCGGCCCACTCGCCGGCCGTGACCGGGCGGTTCTCCGCCTTGCCGTCCTTGTCCACGACCCACACGAAGCGGCCCCTGGAGCCCTGCAGCACCGCGCGCTGTGGCAGGAGGATGGCGTTCGGGCGCGTGGCGCCCTTGACGCGCACCCGGACGTACTGGTTCGGCCGGAGCAGGCCCTGCGGGTTGTCCACCGAGACGCGGATCAGGAACGTCCCGGTCTGGGCATTGAAGGCCGGGTCGGTGAACGTGATGCGACCGGTGAACGGAAACACCTGGCCGTCCACCAGCACGACCTCGACGACGTAGCTGTTGTTCGGCGCGCGCGCGAGCACGCCCTTCTCGATCTGGTCGCGGAAGCTCTGGAGCTCGTTCTCGGACAGGCTGAAGTTCACCCACATCGGCGAGAGCACCGCCACCGTGGTGAGCTGGCTGTTCGTCTGGTTCAGGTACGTGCCGTCCGCCTGCGCCGCGGCGCCGCTGATGCCGGCCACCGGCGAGGTGATGGTGCAGTAGGAGAGGTTGAGCTCGGCGGTCTGGAGCTGGGCCTTCGCCCCCTCGACCGAGGCCGACGCGCTCTCGTAGTTGCCGGTCGCGTCGTCGAGGTCCTTCTGCGACAGCGCCTCGGCCTGCGCGAGCGGCTTGACCCGCGCGAGGTTGGACTTCGCCACGTCGAGCGCGGCCTGGGCCTTCGAGAGCTGCGCCTTGGCCGCGTCGACCTGCGCCTGGAACGGCTTCTTGTCCATCAGGAAGAGCACCTGCCCTTCCTTCACGACCGCGCCCTCGGTGTAGACGCGCCGGTCGAGGAAGCCGCTGACCCGCGCCTGGATGTTCACCTGGCGCGAGCTCTGCGTCTGCGCGACGTACTCGAAGACCGCCGGCGTGTCGCGCGGGGTGACCGTGACCACCGAGACCTCGACCGGACCGCCCTTCGGGAGCGGCGGACCCGCCTGCTTGCCGCAGGCGGCGAGGAGCGGGAGGGCGAGCGCGACCGCCGGCAGGAGCGGCGCGGCGCGCATCAGCGCTGGACCCCCCGGGCGCGGTCGAGGCGCGCGCGGCTCAGCTTGGCCCAGTTCGTGGCGCCGTCCCGCAGCTCGTCCCAGGTGAGCTGCTTGCCGAGAAAGAGGTGGTAGTCGCGGCGCACCGCGACCTCGGCGAAGAGCCGCTCGTCGGTTACGCCGTCGCGGGCTTCCACTTCGCCGGAGACGACGATGACGGTCTTGTCGGTGCCGGTCGCCGCGCGGGCCGCGTCGACCGCCATCTTGATCGGCAGCAGGTCGAGGGGCGTGAGCCCGGGGCGCTCGGGGGTTACGCCGGTGAGCGCGTACCGGAGCTTGAGCACGCCGGGCCCGGGCTTGTCGACGACCTCGTAGCCGCCGGCCCGGAACTCCTGCGCCGTGAGCGTGCGAAAGGTGTCGGTCATCTGTTTGTAGACGTCGGGCTGGATGGCGAGGTATTCCGCCGTCGGATTGAGCCAGACCTCGACCGGCGGGATGAAGACCTTGGTGTACGGACGCCAGTTCACGCCCGGGCGCACCCACTGCCATGCGTCCGGCTGACCCGGCACGCGCGTGAAGCCGCTGTAGTCGCCGAGGAAGCCGGAGACCTGGAGGTCGGAGCCCGGCAGCACCGTCCGGGCTCCGGGGGCCGGAGGTTGCTGGGCGCACGCCCCGAGCAGCAGCGCCGCTCCGGCCAACAACGCGAATGAACGCATGCAAGTTCTCCTTCCGGATGGGGTGCGCAAGGCTCGCCCGACGCGCCGGACCGGCGTGTCGACCCCGGTCCCGCGAGCTTGTGCGGTGGGAATAGTAGCGCCTTTGGACCCTGTGATAGCGTTGTGCCGCTGATGGCTGGAGGCTGATATGAATCTGCGCGCGGCGCCCGTTCTGTTCGCTCTCGTCGGGTCCCTGGCCGGATGCGGGGCGCACGACACGGCCGGCAACAAGGTCACGGGCGGGGCGCGGGTCCTGGGCGAAGGGACGACCGCTAGCGTGCCCGCGACGCCGGCGCGGCGCGTCTACGTGCAGGACTTCACGCTCGACGCCGAGGCGACCGAGCCGCGGACCGGTCTCCTTGGCCGGCCGCGGCTGTTCCAGCAGCTGACGAGCGAGGACCCGGCGACGCACGCGCGGCGGGTCGTCGCCGAGCTCGCGGCCGCGCTCGTGAAGGACCTGAACGCCGCCGGCGTTCCCGCGGAGCGGCTCCCGGCGGGCGGCGCCCTGCCGGCCGGCGGCTGGCTCGTACGCGGCGTCTTCACCGAAGCCGACAGCGGGAACACGCTGCGGCGCGCGATCATCGGCTTCGGCAGCGGGAAAACCGACATGGAGGTGCAGGTCGGCGTGAGCGACCTCGCTGCCGCCCGGCCGACCGAATCGTTTCTCGTCTTCGGCACCATCACCGACCCGAGCCGGCTGCCGGGCGGGGCGGTGACGCGGAACCCCTACGTCGTCGCGGCGAAGTTCGTGCTGGAAAAGGGCGCGCCGCGGCGCGACGTCGAGCACACGGCCAAGGCCATCGCCGACGAGCTCGTGAAGTTCCGCGACCGGGTCCGCCGCGGGGAGGTCGTGCTGCCGTCGACGCGCTAGCGCGCGAACCCCACCCCGAGCGCGGCGAGCCGCTCGATCTCGGCGTCGGGGAAACCCCAGTCGGCGAGCGCCGCGCGTCCCTGGGCGCCGCGCCCGGGGGGTGGAGACGGGACGGCCGACGCGGTGCGCGAGAAGCGCGGCGCTGGCGCGGGCTGCGCGAGGCCGCCGACCGCAACGTAGCCGCGGCGCGCGACGTTGTGCGGATGGCGCCGCGCCTCGGAGAAGCTGAGCACCGGCGCGAAGCACGCATCCGACCCTTCGAACACCCGGCACCACTCGTCGCGGGTCTTCGAGCGGAACGCGGCCGCAAAGCGCCGCCGCAGCTCGGGCCAGCCCTGGCGGTGGTGCTGCGCGGGCAAGCGCTCGCCCGCGAGCCCCAGGCGATCGAGCAGCTCGGCGTAGAACTTGGCCTCGATCGCGCCGATCGCGACGAACCGCCCGTCGGCGGTCTCGTAGACGTCGTACCACGGCGCGCCGGAGTCGAGGGCGTTCGCGCCGCGGGCCTCGGTCCACGTCGCTTCATGCAGCATCCCCGAGTACATCGCGGCGAGGAGCGACGATCCTTCCACCATCGCCGCGTCGACGACTTGCCCTTTCCCGGAGCGCCGCGACTCGAAGAGCGCGCAGGCGACGCCGAACGCGAGCAGCA
>JBOIFD010000400.1:0-9368 GCA_050741515.1 Burkholderiales bacterium | reverse complement strand
GCGGCTCTCGACAAGCAGAGCCTGGAGCAGGTCCTCGAGCAACCGGGGGCCTGACCAGGCGTCAGAGAGGTGAGGAACGCATGGCTGCCCGATCGATAGCATCGCTGACGGTCTCCTTCGGCCTCGTCGCGATTCCGGTGAAGCTGTACTCCGCGACGCAGGCCTCGGGAGCGATCTCCTTCAACCTCCTGCACAAGCCGCCGTGCGGCTCGCGCCTCAAGCAGCAGTACGTCTGCGCCAAGGAGGGGGTCCCGGTCGCCCGCGAGGACATGGTGAAGGGCTACGAGTTCGCCAAGGACCAGTACGTCGTCTTCACGCCCGAGGAGCTGAAGGCGCTCGAGGAAACCGGCACCCACGCGATCGAGATCACGGAGTTCGTGCCGATCGCGAGCATCGATCCGGTGTACTTCGACAAGGCCTACTACCTCGGGCCCGACAAGGGGGGCGCCAAGCCGTATGCGCTCCTGACGCGCGCCCTGCGCGAGACCGGCCGCTGCGCGCTCGGGCGGTGGGCGGCGCGGGGCAAGCAGTACATCGTCATGGTCCGCCCGGTGGCGGACGGCCTGGTGATGCAGCAGCTCCTCTACGCCGCCGAGGTGCGCCCGATCAGCGAGGTCGAGATCCCGAAGACCGAGGTGCGGCCCGCGGAGCTCGCGCTCGCGACGCAGCTGATCGAGCAGCAGGCCGCTGCGGCGTTCGATCCGTCGGCTTACTCCGACGGAGTGAAGGCGCGGATCGAGGCCGCGGTGCAGACGAAGGTGGAGGGCCAGGAGATCGCGATCGCCGAGGAAGCCCCCGCGGCCACGGCCCAGGTCATCGATCTCATGGAGGCGCTCCGCGCCAGCCTGAAGAAGAAGGCGCCCGAAGCGGCGAAGCCCGCCGCCCAGCCGGCGGCGGCGCGCAAGCCGCCGAAGCGCGCCGAGCAGGACGCGCCGCCGGCGAAGAGGGCGAGCCGGAAGTAGGGCTCCCCGGCGGTCCGCGGTGGCCGAGTTCGGCGTTCGCGACGTCGAGCGGCTGCTGCGCATGTCGCGCAGCACGATCCAGGGCCTGATCCGCGCCGGCTTCGTCGCCCCGGCGCGCGGAGCGCGAGGCGAGTACCGCTTCTCGTTCCAGGACCTGATCCTGCTCCGCACCGCCGGCGCGCTCAGCGCCGCCCAGGTGCCCGCGCGACGCATCACGCGGTCGCTCAAGGCACTGCGGCGCCGTCTGCCCGAGACCGTCCCGCTGTCCGGACTCCGCATCTGCGCCGTCGGCGACAAGGTGGTCGTAGCCGAGAAGCGCGGGCGCTGGCACGCGGATTCCGGCCAATATCTGCTCGACCTGGACGTCAGCGTGGAAGACGGCGAGCTGAGCCTGCAGGCGCGCGACGAGAGCGGCGGGGGAGCCGACGCCGAGCGGTGGTTCAACCGCGGGTTGGCGCTCGACGACGCCGGCGACGAGCGCGCGAAGGAAGCCTACGAACGCGCGCTCGATCTCGATCCGGGCCACCTCGCCGCGCGGATCAACCTGGGCCGGATGCTGCACGCGGCCGGGCGATTGTCCGACGCCGAGCGCGTGTATCGGGCCGGCGTCACGCGCGGCGGGATGGATGCGGTCCTGTGGTTCAACCTCGGCGTGCTGCTCGAGGACATGGGGCGCGGCGCGGAGGCCATTGCCGCCTACGAATCGGCGCTCCGCGCGGATCCGCGCCTTGCCGATTGCCACTACAACCTCGCCCTGGCCTACGAGGCGGCGGGCAACGCGCGTGGCGCGATCCGCCACATGGGCGAGTATCGAAAGCTCGTCCGACGTTGAAGCGTCGCTCCGGCGGAAGCTCGGCCCCGCGGAAGCGGGGCGCCGGAGTCTAGGGCGCTTCGCCCGCGGGCTACGCGAAGGTCCACTCCTGCTCGACGTGGCCGGAGACGCCCATGATCTGCAGCTTGCTCGGCCGGTTGGCCGCCGCCCAGCCCTTCGCGAACGTGAGCGCGACGTGCTTGTCCTGGAAGGATTGCGGCGCATGCTGTCCGTCGTCGAGGGTCACCGCCCACGTTCCGCTCGCCCCGGGCTTGACCGAGAACGGCGTGTACTGCTTGCTGCTCGGGGCGTCGCGCAGCCGCGGCGCGATCGGTACGCCCAGCAGGGTGTCGGTCGTGTCCGTCGTGTCCATCTCAACCTCCCGCGATTGATGAACTCTCCGGGGAGCAAGCACGGCACACGCCAGTGAGGCCGTGGTGCACTGCGGTGGTGCGACGCGGTTCACGGTGGCCGCCTGAATGGGGGGCGATCCGGCGAAGAGGGATCGGCGAGAATCCTGACCGCCTAGGCTGCCCCCGCTTTCTCGCCGCGCTGACGGAGCGGGGCGGTTCAGGGCGCGGCCCTGATCGGCGAGGATCCTGGCGCTAGCGCGCCGGGGGGTCAGTGGCGCTGCGTGACCGCGTAGTCGCCGGGGGCGAGCACGCCCGCGCGGCAGAGCCGGTTCAGGATCTGGTAGACGGGAACGAAGGTCGACAGGCCGTCGAGCCAGGCGTCGAAGTCGCGGTCGAGGAAGGGGTCCGGTCCGCCGTGGACGAAGGTCACGACCGGGCGGCCGGACTTCAGGCCGAGCTCGGAATGGGCGCAGAACAGGCGCTTGGCGGGGAACGTCTCCCGCACCAGGCGCTCGACCTCGTTTGCCTCGATCACCTTCATTTCGCCTCTCCTTCCACCACCGGGCTTGCTCGGGTGCCGCAAAACTCAGGCTGCTGTCCTGGGTCGAGCAAATCCCGTTCCCGTTCGCCCGGCTCCGGCGCCGGCCGTGACAGGGTTGGCCCCGGAGAGTTCTAGCAGTTCACGCAGCGAAGAATGGCGCCGCGCCAGCGTGCCGTCTTCCACCAGTTGGCTCACGTCCTTTGCCTAGCGCGGACGAGGGAGCGTGGCGGTCGGGTCCTAGGACTGTCGGCGGGGTGACAGTCGAGGTGACGAAGAATGGGCGTGACATTTCTCACGCGCGCGTCGGCCGGGAGGCCGGTGTTACTTACTTCCGTGCCCTGCGAGGCGGGCGGTCCGTATGCTCCGCCCGGTGCGTCCGCTATTCCGTTGTCATGCCGCAGCCGCGGCGCTCCTCCTCGTTGCGTCGCTCGCGCAGGGGCGCGTCCTCGAACTCGAGGGCCGGGTCGTCGCCGTGCACGACGGCGACACGGTGACGCTGCTGGACGGGATGCGGGTCCAGCATCGCGTGCGGATCGCCGGCATCGACGCGCCCGAGCGCCACCAACCGTTCGGCACGAGCGCGCGCGAGAACCTCGCCCGCCTCGTGCACGGCCGCCATGTCGCAGCCCACTGTCACAAGCGCGACCGCTTCGGGCGCGACGTCTGCAACGTGTTCGTCGAAGCGCGCGACGTCGGCCTCGAGCAGGTGCGGGACGGCCTCGCCTGGTGGTACCGCGAGTACGCGGGCGAGCAGCGCCGCGAGGACCGTGCGAGCTACGCGGCGGCCGAGGGGGAGGCGCGGAGTGCGCGGCGCGGGCTGTGGGGCGACCCCAATCCGCAGGCGCCCTGGGCGTGGCGCCGGCAGAACGGGCCGGGCCGCAGGGCCGCGCCGGCCTGAGGCGCGCGCTCAGCGGGAGCGCGTCAGCGGGACGAACCGCACGGGGATCGTCCGCTTGGTGGCGGTCGAGCCGTCCGGCCGCTTCTCGATGACCAGCAGCTCCTGCACCTGCGACTGCGCGCCGACGGGGATGACGAGCCGCCCGCCCGGCTTCAGCTGGTCGACGAGCGGCTGGGGGACGTACGGCGCAGCGGCCGTGACGACGATCCCGTCGATGGGCGCCACCTCCGGCCAGCCGTTGTAGCCGTCGCCGATCCGGACGGCGACGTTCCGGTAACCGAGCGCCGCGAGCTGCGCTTCGGCGCGTTTCCCGACCGGCGCGACGATCTCGATGGTGTAGACCTTGGCCACCAGCTCGGCGAGCACCGCCGCCTGATAGCCCGAGCCGGTGCCGATCTCGAGGACGACGTCGGTCGGCTTCGGGTCGAGCAGGTCGGTCATCAGGGCGACGATGTAGGGCTGCGAGATCGTCTGCCCGTGCCCGATGGGCAGCGGTCGATTCTCGTAGGCGTAGGCGACCTGCTCGGGCGGGACGAGGCGGTGGCGCGGGACCCGACCCATGGCCTCCATCACCCGGTCCGAGAACCTCGGCCGCGACGTCTCGGAGGCGGTGGCGCGCGCCGTCGCCGCGATCTCGGCGAGCATCTCGGCGCGCTGCCTGGCGTAGGCGTCCTGGGGGGCGGCGGTCTCGGGGAGGGTGCCCGCGAGCACGCCCGCGAGGAGGCCGATCGTGCGCAGACCTTTCATGGGTGGGATGCTAGCCGCCGCGCCGGCGACCCGCCAGCGCGTCAGCGCGCGGTCCCGGGGAGTCCGAGCACCTCGGCGAGGGTCTTGGGCGGCGGGGGAGGGTGGAGGTTGAGCTCCCGCTCCAGGTGATCGATATGGCGCCGCATGAGTTCCGCGGCGCGCTTCTCGCTGTGCCCGGCGACCGCCTCGATCAGCGCGAGGTGGTCCTCGACCCCGCAGTTGGAGGGGGCGTGTCCACGGTGGGTCAGGACGATGAGCGGGGTGCGCGACACCAACTCGTCGAGGAAGCGGGTGAGGACGTCGTTCCGGGCGAGCGCGGCGAGGCGGCGGTGGAAGTCGATCGACAGGCGGAGGCCGGCGCGCTCGTCGCCGCGCGCGTAGGCAGCCGCCTCGCGCGCCACCAGCTCGCGCAACCCCGACACGTCCTTCTTGCTCGCCGCCGCGGCAGCCATGCCCGCAACCGCGCCTTCGATGGCGCGCCGCGCCGCGAAGATCTGCCGGCTTTCCTCGGCCGACGGGCTCGCCACCCGCGCGCCCCGGTTCGGCCGCAGCTCGACCAGCCGGGCGTGGCCGAGGCGGGCGAGCACGTTCCGGACGGTCGACCGGCTCACGCCGAACAACTCGGCGAGCGCGACTTCTCCGAGCTTCGTGCCCGGCGTGAGCCGACGGTCGAGGATGGCAGCGTGGATCGCCGCGTAGACGCGCCGCTCCGGACCGCCGGCGGGGGCGGTGGAATCGGCCGGACGCGTTGGCTCTAGACTCAGCATCGCTCGAGGGGAGCAGCGAAATTGTCGACACTTGACGAGGGTGCTGCTACCGCTTGGCCGAATCGCCTGCTCACCTTCTAGCCTCAAAAGAATGTATATCTATTATATAACAGTATATTATAACATTTAGTTCTTGAATTACTCGAGATTAAAGCTCGCCTCAGAATGTTGACAAACTCGGGTGAGAATGCACACTAGCTTAGCCCATGGCACGCACCCTTCGCACCAGGACTCCAGCCGACGCCGTCCGTTACCTTCTCGACGGCGAACTCCGGACCGTGAGTGGGGTCGAGCCGACTCGCACGGTCCTCCAGCACCTCCGCGAAGACCTGGGGCGGACGGGCACCAAGGAAGGCTGCGCCGAAGGCGATTGCGGCGCCTGCACCATCGTACTCGCGGAGCTCGACGGGCGGCGCGTCCGCTACCGTGCGATCAACTCCTGCATCCAGTTCGTGCCGACGCTCGACGGCAAGGCGCTGGTGACGGTCGAGGGCCTGAAGCACCGCCGGACGGGCGCGCTGCACCCGGCGCAAGCGGCGCTGGCGGACGGCCACGGGTCGCAGTGCGGCTTCTGCACGCCCGGCTTCGTCATGTCGCTCTTCGCGCTCTACAAGACCGACCCGGCGCCGGATCGCACCGCGATCAACGACGCGCTCGCGGGCAATCTCTGCCGTTGCACGGGGTACCGGCCGATCGTGGACGCGGCGCAGGCGATGTACGTCCTGGGGCGGGCGATCCCGCACCGCGACCAGGACTGGTGCACCGCGCCGGCCGGATCGAAATCGCAGCCCGCCGCCGAGGACGAGGCCGGGCTCGCCCGGGCGCTCAAGGCGCTGCGGCGCCGGAAGAGCCTCGTGCTGAGGCATCCCGGGGGGACGTTCTACGCGCCCCGGACAGCCGCCGAGCTCGCCGCGCTGCGCGTGCGGCTCCCCGAAGCGCGCATGCTGGCCGGCGGTACCGACGTCGGCCTGTGGGTGACCAAGCAGCACCGGCCGCTCGGCGACGTCCTGTACGTCGGCGAGGCGACCGACCTGCAGAACACCGTCGTGACCGCGGAGCACCTCGACATCGGCGCGGCGGTCCCGCTCACCGACGCCTTCGCGGCGATCGAGCGCGCGGTTCCGGCATCGCGCGAGGTGCTGCGCCGCTTCGCCTCGCCGCCGATCCGCAACGCCGGCACGCTCGCCGGCAACATCGCGAACGGGTCGCCGATCGGCGACTCGATGCCGCCGCTGATCGCCCTCGGCGCGCGCGTGGTGCTGCGGAAGGGCGACGCGCGGCGCGAGCTCCCGCTCGAGGGGCTGTATCTCGCCTACCAGCGGACGGCGATGCAGCCCGGCGAGTTCGTCGAGCGCGTGCTCGTGCCGCGGCCGCGGCCGGACCTGCAGTTTGCGACCTACAAGGTCTCCAAGCGCTTCGACCAGGACATCTCGGCGGTGTGCGCCGCGTTCGCGCTCGTGGTCGAGCGCGGCACGGTCGGGTCCGCCCGGGTCGCGTTCGGCGGGCTGGCGGCGACGCCGAAGCGGGCGAGCGCCTGCGAGACGGCGCTCACCGGCCGGCCGTGGACCGAGGCGACCTGCGAGCAGGCCGCGGCCGCGCTCGCGACCGACTTCGCCCCGATCACCGACATGCGCGCGTCGGCCGCTTACCGCCTCGCGGTCGCGCAGAACCTGCTCCGGAAGTTCCATCTCGAGACCTCCGGGGCGCTCGCCGGAGCGCCGAGCCGGCTGTACGATCTGCGCCAGGTGCCGGCATGAACGACCCACGCCTGTTCCAGGAGACCAAAGCCGCGCGCGGAAGCGTCGGCGAGCCGGTCCGCCACGAGAGCGCGCACCTGCACGTCTCGGGCGAGGCCGCCTACACCGACGACATCCTCGAGGCGCGCGGCACGCTGCACGCGGCCTTCGGCCTCTCCGAGCACGCCCATGCGCGGATCAAGTCGATGGATCTCGCCGCCGTCCGCGCGGCGCCCGGGGTCGTGGCGGCGATCGCGGCCGGGGACATCCCGGGGGCGAACGACGTCGGGCCCATCCTCCACGACGACCCGATCCTCGCCGCCGACGAGGTCCAGTATCTCGGCCAGCCGCTCTTCCTCGTCGCGGCGGCGACGGTCGACCAGGCCCGCCGCGCCGCGCGGCTCGCGACGGTCGAGTACGAGGCGCTTCCGGCGATCCTCACCATCGAGGACGCGCTCGCCCGGCAGTCGTTCGTTCTGCCGACGGTGACGCTCGAGCGCGGGGACTGGGGCGCGGCGCTCGCGGGCGCGCCGCACCGGCGGCAAGGAAGCTTCCGCATCGGCGGGCAGGAGCAGTTCTATCTCGAGGGGCAGGTCGCCTACGCCGTCCCGAAGGAGGACGGCGACATGCTGGTCTACAGCTCGACCCAGCACCCGGGCGAGGTGCAGATGGTGGTGGCGCACGCGCTAGGCGTCGGCGCGCACCGGGTGCTGGTCGAGTGCCGCCGCCTGGGCGGCGGGTTCGGGGGCAAGGAGACGCAGGCGGCGCTGCCGGCCGCCGCCGCGGCGCTGATGGCGCGGCACACCGGGCGGCCGGTCAAGCTGCGCTACGACCGCGACGACGACATCACCATCACCGGCAAGCGCCACGACTATCTGGTCGAGTACGACGTCGGGTTCGACGACGCGGGCCGCATCCTCGGCCTCGACCTGATGTTCGCCTCGCGCTGCGGGTTCTCGGCCGACCTGAGCGGGCCGATCAACGACCGCACGGTGATGCACGCGGACAACTGCTACTGGCTGCCGAACGTCCGCATCGTCTCGCACCGTTGCAAGACGCACACGCAGTCGAGCACCGCGTTCCGCGGCTTCGGCGGCCCCCAGGGGATGCTGGGGAGCGAGCACGTCGTGGACGAGATCGCGCGCCACCTCGACCTCGACCCGCTCGCGGTGCGCCGGGCCAACTTTTACGCGCCGGGCCGCGACGTCACGCCCTACGACATGCAGGTCGAGGACTTCGTTGCCGACCGCCTGTTCGACGAGCTCGAGCGCTCGTCGGAGTACGGGCTGCGGCGCGACGCGATCCGCAAGTGGAACGCGGCGAGCCCGATCGTCAAGCGCGGGATCGCGATGACGCCGGTCAAGTTCGGCATCGCGTTCACGGCGACCTTCTTCAACCAGGCCGCCGCGCTGGTGCACGTCTACCAGGGCGACGGCAGCGTGCTGCTGAACCACGGCGGCACCGAGATGGGGCAGGGGCTGTTCACGAAGGTCGCACAGGTCGTCGCGCACGAGCTGGGCATCGATCTCGACCGGGTGCGGGTTTCGGCGTCGGACACCGCCCGGATTCCCAACGCGTCCGCCACCGCCGCCTCGAGCGGCAGCGACTTGAACGGCAAGGCCGCGCAGGCCGCGGCGCGCGAGATCAAGGCGCGGCTCGTCGCGTTCGCGGCCGCGCGCTTCAAGGTCACGCCGGAATCGATCCGCTTCGCGGCGAACCACGTCGCGGCGGGCGAGCACCGCCTGACGTTCGCGGAGCTGGTCCGGATGGCGTACCTGGCGCGGGTGCAGCTGTGGGCGGGCGGGTTCTACAAGACGCCCAAGATCCACTACGACCCGAAGACGCTGAAGGGCCGACCGTTCCTCTACTTCGCCTACGGCGCGGCCGTCTCCGAGGTGGCGATCGATACCCTCACCGGCGAGACGCGGCTCCTCCGCGCCGACATCCTGCACGACGTCGGTCGCAGCCTGAACCCGGCGATCGACCTCGGCCAGATCGAGGGCGGGTTCGTCCAGGGCATGGGCTGGCTCACTTCCGAGGAGCTGTGGTGGGACGGTCGCGGCCGGCTGATGACCCATGCGCCGTCCACGTACAAGATCCCGGTCGCGTCCGACGTCCCCGCCGATTTCCGGGTGGCGCTCTGGTCGCGCGGCGAGAACGTCGAGGACAGCATCCACCGCTCGAAGGCGGTGGGCGAGCCGCCGCTGATGCTCGCGATGTCGGTCCTCCATGCGATCCGGGACGCGGTGGCATCGGTCTCCGCGTACCGGCTCCCGCCCCGGCTCAACGCCCCGGCGACCCCCGAGGAGGTGCTGCGCGCGGTGAGCGAGCTCACGGCCCGGGCCGCGGACGGCCGGCACCGGAAGGCGGCCGCGTGACCGACTGGCTGCACACGCTGCAGCGCGTCGGTGAGCGCGGCCTCGATTGCGTGCTCGTGACGGTCACCTCGGGCCAGGGCTCGATCCCGCGCGAGGCCGGCGCGAAGATGCTCGTGACCGTCGACGCGATCCACGGGACGATCGGCGGCGGCGAGCTCGAGTTCCAGGCGACCGG
>JBOIFD010000399.1:0-6854 GCA_050741515.1 Burkholderiales bacterium | reverse complement strand
GCGCGGGCCTGATCGCGGAGCTGTGGCTGCCGCGGCCGCGGTCCGCCTAGCGGGCCGGATACGGCGCCATCGCGGCCGAAGACTCCCGCTGCGTCCGACGGAACCGTCCGGCTCGGCGATCTCACCGTCAATCGCATGGCGTTCGGTGCGATGCGCGTCTGCGGCCCCGACATCTGGGGTCCACCCAAGGACCGCGCCGCGGCGCACCGCCTGTTCCGCCGCGCGATCGAGCTCGGCGTGAACTTCTTCGACACCGCGGACAGCTATGGCCCGGAGGTCGACGAGACGCTGATCGCCGAAGCGCTCTATCCTTATCCGCAAGGACTGGTGATCGGCACCAAGGGCGGGCTGGTGCGGCCGAACCGGCACGCCTGGGACCCGGACGGGCGGCCGGAGCACCTCCGGCGTGCGCTCGACGGGAGCCTCAGGCGCCTGCGGCTCGAGCGCATCGACCTGTACCAGTTCCACGCGCCCGACCCCAGGGTGCCGTTCGCGGAGTCGGTAGGGACGCTCGCCGAGGCGCAGCGCGCCGGCAAGATCCGTCACCTCGGGCTGTCGAACGTCAGCGTGCGGCAGCTCGCGGAGGCGCGCCGCATCGCGCCGATCGTCTCGGTGCAGAACGACTACAGCGTGGAGAACCGCGGCTCGGACGACGTGCTCGCCGCGTGCGCGAAGGCGGGGATCGCGTTCATCCCGTGGTATCCGCTCGGCGCCGGCCGCGCGCTGCGCTCGGCCAGCGTCAAGCGGGTCGCCGCACGTGCCAGCGCGACGCCGGCCCAGCTGGCGATCGCGTGGCTCCTCGCGCGCTCGCCGGTGATGCTGCCGATCCCCGGCACCGCGTCGGTCGCGCACCTCGAGGAGAACGTCGCCGCGGCGGGGCTGAGGCTCGCGGCCGAGGACCTGCGCGAGCTCGGTTGAGGGCGAGTGGGACGCGAACCGTTGATCTTGAGTCACGCCGCCCGCGTCAGCGCCCCGGTCTGGTAGTCCCGGATCGCCTGCTCGATCTCCGCGCGCGTGTTCATCACGAACGGGCCGTACTGCACGATCGGCTCGCCGATCGGACGGCCGGCGAGCAGCAGAAACCGCCCGCCTTCGGAACCGGCGGTGACCTCGACCTGGTCGCCCGCGGTCAGAAAGCCCGCGCTGTGCGTCTTCAGCGTGCGCGCGGCGCCCGCGGGACCGACGCTCACGCTGCCTTCGAACGGATAGACGAAGGCGTTGTAGTCGGTCTGCAGCGGATGCGCGAACGCGGCGCCCGCGGGAAGCTCGACGTCGAGATACAGCGGGTCGGTGGTGCCGCCGTGGATCGGGCCGGGCGTCGACCGACCGTCCGCCTCCAGCGTCCCGGCGACGACTTTGACGCGGCCGCCGCCGGGCAGCGCGACGACGGGGATTTCGTCCGCCTGGATGTCGCGATACCCGGCCGGCTTCATCTTCTCGCGCGCCGGGAGGTTGATCCAGAGCTGGAACCCGCGCATGCGCCCCCGGTCCTGCTGCGGCATCTCGGAGTGGATGATGCCGCGGCCGGCGGTCATCCACTGCACGCCGCCGCTCTTCAGGTGTCCGCGGTTGCCGAGATGGTCCTCGTGGAGCATGTGCCCGTCGAGGATATAGGTGACGGTCTCGAAGCCGCGGTGCGGATGCGCCGGAAAACCGGCGACGTAGTCGTCCGGATTCTCGGACGAGAACTGGTCGAGCATGAGGAACGGGTCGAGGCGCAGCCGGTCCTGGCGGCCGACGCTGCGCAGCAGCTTCACCCCGGCGCCGTCCGAGGCGGGGATGGATTCGACGATCTCGCGCAGCGTGCGGGTGGTCATGAGGTACTCCTGTCCTGGTGAGTGTCGTATATGGGGCGGCTGGGCCGAGGCGTCAAGCCGCGAGCGCCTCCGGCGCGCTGAGGCTGCGGATCGCATTTTGCGCCCGCGCGATGCCGGCGTGCTTCGCCGCCTCGCTGACCGCGAGCCCTTCGGCGTAGACGAACGTCACGTCCGTGATCCCGAGGAAGCCCAGGAACTGGCGGACGAACGCGGTCTGAGTGTCGGCGTCGGTGCCGTTGTAGAACCCGCCACGCGTCGCGAACGCATACGCTTGCTTGCCGGTCAGCAGGCCGACGGCACCCTTCTCCGTGTAGCGGAACGTGACGCCGGCGCGGGCGACGTGGTCGAAGTAGGCCTTCAGCGTCGACGGGACGCCGAAGTTGTACATCGGCAGCCCGAGCACGATGACGTCGGCGCGTTTCAGCTCGTCGATCAGCGCATTCGAGGCAGCGACGACGGCCTGCTGCTCCGGCGTGCGCTCGCCGGGTTTGGCCAGGAAGGCCCCGAAGCGTTCGGCGGTCAGATGAGGAACCGGCTCGCGCGCGAGGTCCCGCACGATGACTTCGCCGCGGGGGTGGCTCGCGCGCCAGCGGGCGACGAACTCGTCCGCGAGGCGGCTCGACTGACCGCCGGTGGAGAAGAGGCTCGTATTCAGCTGCAGCAAGGTGGTCATGGCGCGGCTCCTGGTTCGGGGTTCGGATGCCGCGATCATCGGGTTTACTGAATCGATTAAAAAGCGCAAGATTTGGCCTTTATCAATCGATCTGATCGATAGATGGAGATTAACCTGCGGATTACATTGGACCAATGGCGCGCGCTTCTGGCCGTCGTGGACGCCGGCGGCTACGCCCAGGCCGCGGCGGCCCTGCACAAGAGCCAGTCGACGGTGAGCTATGCCGTGAAGAAGATCGAGTCGCTTCTCGAGGTAAAGGTCTTCGAGATCAAGGGGCGCAAGGCGATGCTGACGGAGGCCGGGCAGGTGCTCCACCGGCGCGCGCAAACGCTCGTCGAGGAAGCGGCGACGCTCGAGCGCGGTGCCGGCGCGATGTCGGCGGACTGGAAGCCCGAGCTCCGCCTCGCGGTCGAGGTGATCTTCCCGACCTGGTTGCTGCTGCAGTGCCTCGAGGCGTTCGCGCAGGAGCGGCCGGAGACCCGCATCGAGCTCTACGAGACGGTGCTCGGCGGTACCGACGAAGCGCTCGCGGTCGGGCAGGTCGACATCGCGCTCACCTCGCAGCTCCCGGGCGGCTTTCTCGGCGATCCGCTGATGCGCGTGCGCTTCGTCGCCGCCGCGCACCCGGGCCATCCGCTGCACCGCCTCGGCCGGGAGCTCACCTATCGGGACCTCCGGCGCCACCGGCAGATCGTGATCCGCGACAGCGGGATCCACCGGACGCGGCCGGGCGCCTGGCTCGGCGCCGAGCAGCGCTGGACGGTGAGCCACAAGGCGACCTCGATCCGGGCCGCGTGCATGGGGCTCGGGTTCGCGTGGTACCCGGAGGAGAGCATCCGGAGCGAGCTGGAATCGGGCGTGCTGAAACCGCTGCCGCTGCGGGAGGGCGGCGAGCGCTCGACCGAGCTGTATCTCGTCTTCGCGGACCCCGACTACGCCTCGCGGGACGAACGCCGGCTCGCCGAGATCATCCGCGAATCGGTCGCGCGCGAGTGCGCGCGGGCTATTGCGGCCGAGGCGACGCCAGCCGGCGGAGCGCCGCCTCCGTCGCCGGGTCGGCGGGAAAGAAGCACTCGATCCGGAGTTCGTGGAGCGTGATGTCGTAAGGCGTGCCGAGGCTGGCGAGGAGCGTGAAGAAGCTGAACCGCGCATCGCCCTTGCGCATCTCGATCGCGAGGAACGGCGCGGTCGGGGCATCGAGATCGAGCGCCTGCCAGTCGCTCGGGACGCCGGGGTAGGCGAGCAGGTCGTCGAGCAGCCGGCGGATCTCCGCATCCCCGGTGCGGATCAGGTCGCGATGGAGCCACTGGATGAGCGCTGCGGCCGTGGCTTCCCAGTTGACGATGGCGGGCCGCAGACCCTGCGGATGGAAGCAGAGCCGCATCGCGTTGGGCGCGCCGGCCGCAGCGGCGTCCCCCGCGAGGAGCAGGCCGACGACGCGCCCCATCGCGTCGTTCGTCGCGACGATGTTCCATTGCCGGTCGAGGACCATGGCGGGATAGGGCTCCTGCTGGCGCAGCATGAACCCGAGCGCCTGCTTCGCCTGCGCCATCTCGGGGGCGTCGAGCGGCGTCTCGCGGTAGAGCGGCGCGTACCCGGCGGCGGTCAGCAATTCGTTCCGGGCGCGCGGCGGCACGTCGAGCACCTGCGACAGGTGCAGCACCATCTCCTGGCTCGGCCGCGTCCGCCCGGTCTCGACGAAGCTCAGATGGCGCGCCGAGATCTCGGCCTCGGTCGCGAGCCCGAGCTGGCTCATCCGTCGGCGCTCGCGCCACTGCTTGACGAGCTGCCCCACGGCGCCCGCCCGGCGTTGCGTCGTCGGTCGTTCGCGCGCCTTCACGGCGCCAGTATAGGCAGGCGGGGTCGGTCCGCCATTACTTGGAGGGTAATTGAACTGCTTCCCCGCGTCGCGCAGAATGCGACGGCCATGGACCCTGCCGCGATCAACCAGGCACTGAACGGGACGCTCGCCGCGCTCCTCGGGGTCCGCTTCGTCGAGGCGAGCCCGGAGCGCGTCGTCGCCGAGCTCGCGATCCGCGACGACCTGCGCACCACGACCGGGCCCGTGCACGGCGGTGCGCTCATGGCGTTCGCCGACACGGTCGGGGCGGCTGCCACGGTGCTCAACCTCCCCGCGGGCGCGAGCACGGCCACGCTCGAATCAAAGACCAACTTCTTCGCCGCCGGACGCGCCGGCATCGTCCGCGCCGAGTCGACGCCGCTCCACCGCGGCAAGACGACCATGGTCTGGCAGACGCGGGTCACCGACGAGTCGGGCCGGCTGCTCTCGCTGACGATCCAGACGCAGATGGTCCTCCTGCCGAAGTGAGCGAGCGCACCGCGATTCTGGCCGCGGTGCTCTCGAGCGCGTTCGGCGGGACGGCGCCGGCAGCCACCCGCTACGTGATCGGCGCCACCGATCCCGTGACGCTCGCCGCGTTCCGCTTCGGCGTCGGCTTTCTGCTCCTGCTGCCGCTCGCGCTGGCGCTCGGGCGGCGCTGGCCGCGTGGGCGCGACTGGCTCGGCGTCGCGGGCCTCGGCACGCTGTTCTTCGCGGTCTTCTTCGTCTTCTACAACGCGGCGTTCATATACACCACCGCCGCACGCGGTGCGCTCGCGCTCTCCGCCATGCCGTTGCTCACCATGGCGATCGCCGCGCTGCTCGGCATCGAGAAGCTGCGCCTGCGCAAGGGTGCCGGCGTGGCGATCGCGATGGGCGGGGTGGCGGTCGCGCTCGCGAGCGGGCTCGGGGAAGCGCCGGCCGGGGCCTGGCGCGGCGACCTCATCATGGCCGGCGGCGCGGTGTGCATGGCGCTCTACAATGTCTGGTCCCGGCCGTTCATCGCGCGCTCGAGCGCGCTGGGCTTTCTCACCGCAGGCATGGGGATCGGCGCTGCGTGCCTCGTGGCGACCGCCTGGCTCCGCGGCGGCTTCGGCGCGGCGCTCGAGTTCGGCGCGCCGCAATGGACCGCGGTCGCGAGCCTGGGGTTCTTCGCGAGCGCGCTGAGCTTCTACCTCTGGGTGTTCGCGCTCGAGCGCACCACGCCCACGCGGGTCGCCAACACGATCACCGTCAATCCGGTAACCGCCGCGCTCCTTGCCGTGCCGCTGCTCGGCGAGCCGATCGGACTGAACCTAGTGCTCGGGCTCGTCGCGGTCGGCGCCGGAATCTGGCTCGCCTCGACCGGGGACCCTAGTCGAGCTTCATCTCCTTGATGATCGGCCGGAACTGCTCGACCTGCTTCAGCAGGGCTCTTCTCAGCATGGCGTCTCCTCCTGGAGTGGTTGTCTTCCGGTCACCCGACGCTGGTGTAGCCGCCGTCGACGAGCATCACGGTTCCGGTCACGTACCGGGCCGCGTCCGAGCACAGGAACAGGATCGGGTCCGCGATCTCGGCCGGCTCGGCCCAGCGCGCGAGCGGGATGCGCGCGAGGATCTGCGCGTTGCGCTCGGGGTTCTCGCGGGCGCCCTTCGAGAGGTTCGTGATCACCCAGCCCGGCGCGACCGCGTTCACGCGGATGCCGTCGGCCGCGTAGGCCGCGGCGAGCGACATCGTCAGGTTGCGCACCGCCCCCTTGGACGCGGAGTAGGCGGGCTGCTTCGGCCCGCCGAAGAACGACATCACCGAGGCGATGAACACGACCGCGCCCTTCCGCTTCGCGAGCAACGGCCGCGCCGCGGCGGTCACCCGCATGCCGCCGTTCAGATTCACGTCGATCACCTGCGCGAACACTTCGGGCGAGTGCTCTGCTTCGCGGCGGATCATGCCCGCGCTGTTGACCACGTAGTCGAGCGAGGCGAGGCCGCCGACCAGCCCGGTGACCGCCTTGGCGTCGGTCACGTCGAGCTTCCCGACGTCGACGCCGGCGAAGTCCGGGTTGGCACGGGCGGCCGCGAGCTCGTCATCGGTGAGGCCGCAGGCGATCACCTTCGCCCCGGCGCGCTTGAACGCGAAGCTGGCCGCCGCGCCGATGCCCGAGACGCCGCCGGTCACGAGAACGGTCTTGCCGGAAAAGTCGAAGGAGAAGCTCATCGCCCGCGGCCGCCGTATCGCCGCGAAGCGTACCCGATGCGCCGGCCCGCTGCATCGCGGTCCCGGTAACATTCGCGTCCCGCACCCGAAGGAGCCACGCCATGGCCGAGGTCAAGCAGAAGACGCAAGTCCGGATGAAGCTCGACGGCGAATGCGCGTCGCACTCCCGCACCGACGTGAGCGTCCGTGACGTCAAGGTCACCGTCGACGAGCCGGTCGAGCGCGGCGGCACGAACCAGGGACCTTCGCCGACCGAGACGCTGATGGCGGCGCTCATCGCCTGCACGAACGTGATCACCCACAAGGTCGCGCACGCGAACGGCGTCCACC
>JBOIFD010000398.1:0-6627 GCA_050741515.1 Burkholderiales bacterium | reverse complement strand
ACTTCGACAAGGACCTCGACGCCCGCGGCCTCAATTGCCCGCTGCCGATCCTGCGGGCGAAGAAGGCGCTCACCGAGATGTCGAGCGGCCAGGTGCTGCGAATCGTCGCCACCGACCCGGGGTCGGTGAAGGACTTCCAGGCGTTCTCCAGACAGACCGGCAACGAGCTGCTGTCGCACGCCGAGGCGAACAAGGAGTTCACGTTCTTGATGAAGAAGAAGTGAGCCCCCCGCCGGCAGGATCGACGCGAATGACTTCCCCGGGAGCGGAGACGAGGTGGATACCGGCGATCGCGCTGGCGACAGGCCTCTTGTCCGCCATCGCAGCGTACGCGCAGGACCCGACCTACAACGTGCGGCTGCTCACGCCGGAGACCGCGCTCAAGGCCGCCCAGGCGGCGCTCGCCCGCTGTCGCGGCAGCGGTTTTCAGGTGGCGGTGGCCGTCGTCGATCGGATGGGCGTGGTGCAGGTCCTGCTGCGGGACCGTTTCGCCGGTCCGCACACGCCCGAGACTGCGACCGGCAAGGCCTGGACCGCGGTCAGCTTTCGCACCGGCACCAGCGAGCTCGCCGCCGCGACGCAGGCGGGCAAGCCGCAGAGCGGAATCCGGAACCGGCCAGGCGTCGTCGCCGCCGGTGGCGGGCTGATGATCGAGGCGGGCGGATCGATCCTCGGCGGGATCGGCGTCTCCGGGGCGCCTGGAGGCAAGGAAGACGACACGTGCGCGGCGGCCGGGATTGCGGCGATCAGGGACAGTCTCGAACTCTAGGAGGTTGCGATGTCACGCCGCTGGATGTGGTTGGCCCTGGCGTTCGTGGGTGTCGCCGCGTGCGACAGCAAACCGAAGGAGCCGCCGCCGGACCTCGTGAAGAGCCAGCGCCAGGCGCTGGACAAGGCGAAGGCCGCCGAGCAGATCCTGCAGAAGTCGGCGGACGAGCGGCGCAAACAAGCCGACGAGCAGAAATGAGGGCGCGCCGGCGAACGTGGTCGCTGCTGGCGCCATAGGTCAGTTCGTTACCCCTGGCGGGGGCGTTCCGCCAGATTGCGGATACATTAGCGAATTCTCAAGTAAGCGTCCTCCGACCGGAGGATGGGGAAAGGAGGTGATCCATGGGCGCAGGTGCGGACACCAACCTGATCGACGATCTGATCAAGCGGCGCCTCGACGAGATCCTCGACCAGAAGCTCGAGGAGAAGCTCGCGGCGATGAAGGCGGCGAAGACGCCGTCGCTGACGATCATCGCGGCCAAGGGCACGCTCGACTGGGCGTATCCGCCCTTCGTCCTTTCGTCGACGGCCGCCGCGCTCGGCTGGGACGTGTCGGTGTTCTTCACGTTCTACGGCCTGGAGCTCCTCAAGAAGGATCTCTCCGGCCTGCAGGTGAGCCCGCTCGGCAACCCGGCGATGCCGATGAAGATGCCGTTCGGGCCAGAGTGGTTCCGGTCGATCCGCTGGAACATCCCGAACGCGATGCAGTCGCTGATGCCGGGCTTCGAGGCGTTCGCCACGGCGATGATGAGGAAGGCGATCAAGAACAAGGGGGTCGCGGACATCACCGAGCTCCGCAGCCTCTGCATCGCGGCCGGCGTGAACCTGATCGGCTGCCAGATGACGGTGGATCTTTTCGGGTATGCGCGCGACGACTTCATCCCGGAGGTGAAGGACTACGTCGGCGCCGCCACGTTCCTGCCCATGGCGAAGGACGCGGACGTCGCCCTGTTCATCTAGAGCGCGCGGTCCGCTCCTAGATCGGGGCCGTGGCGAGCGGGAAGCTCACCGCGATGATCACGCCGCGTCCGTCGTCGCGGTTGCGCGCCCGCACCGCGCCGCGGTGGAATTCGGCGATCAGCCGCACGATGAACAGCCCCAGGCCGAGGTGCGGCTCGCTCTTCGCTCTGACTGCGGTCTGCGCCTTCGCCGCAGGTGACCGCACCGACACCATCGACTCGAACAGGCGGTCGGCCATCGCTTCCGGGAGGAGCGCCCCGACGTTCGACACCGAGAGCCGCGCGGTCGTGGCCTCCGCTTCGACCGCGACTTCGATCGGCTCTCCCGGAGCGCTGAAATCCATCGCGTTCTCGGCGAGCTTGTCGACCAGCTGGGCGATGAGGTCCGGCGCGCCGTCGAGCTCCACGCGCCGCTCGGGCAGCCGCAGCTCGAAGCGGTGCTGCGGGAACGCCGCGGTGTAGCCGGCGACGCAGCCCGACACCACCCGCCCCAGGTCGACGCGCTCGCGCTCGGTGGCGCGCAGCGTCTGCTCGAGCCGCGTCGCCTCGCTCATGCTGGTGAGGATGGCGTTCAGGCGCCGCACGCCGTCCTCGGCGCGCGCGATGTAGACGCCGGCATCCTGGGGGAGGGCGCGGGTGCGCAGGTTGTCGAGCGAGGAGCTCACGACCGCGATCGGGGTGCGCAGCTCGTGCGACAGCCGGTCGGCCATGCGCTCGAGATACTCGTTGTACTCGGCGAGCCGGTCGACGGCGGTCGCGAAGCTGCGCGAGAGGTCGCCGATCTCGTCGCCGTCGCCGCTCTCGCGGAAGGCGCGCCGCACCCGGCCGCGCGCGTCGATCGCCTCCTCGGCTTCGTCGCGCAGCCGCCGCAGCCGCCGCGACAGCCGCGAAGCGAAGAGGAAGAGCGTTCCGGCGCCGAGCACGAACACCGCGAGCGTGACCGTGAGCAGCTGCTCGAGAACGCGGTTGCGGAGCGTGACCACGCTGTTCGTCGTCTCCTCGACCACCACCGCGCCGATCACCTCGGTGCCGCTCCAGATCGGGTGCGCCGCACCCAGCACCACGGCGCGGCCGTCGGGCGTCGGCCGCCAGCGCGAAGCGGGGACGCCCGAGAGCGCGGCGTCCACCTCGCGCCCGCCCGAGAGCAGATCCTCGGGGATCGCGTCGTCGAAGTCCTCCGGGGGGCGCTCGAGCAGCTGCGCCCAGAGCGGGCGCAGCAGCTTCGTCTGCACCCAGTTCCAGGCCCCGCCCGGTGCGGGGGCCGCGGGTGCCTCCTGCCGCAGGCTCCCGGCGATCGCGAGCAGGCGCCGCTGCTGGTCGATCACGAAGATGCGCGAGCTCGCCCGCCGCAGGCCGGTGAGGATCAGCTCGACCTCCTGGGTCGCGGCGCGGGCGCCCGGGCGGCGGCGCGCGCTGTCGTCGCCGGCGCTGAACTCGAGCAGCCGCGGGCGGTCATGCAGTGCGGTGGCCACCGCGCGCGCAGTGGCGATCACCCGCTGCTCCTGCGCGGTGCGCAGGATGTTCTCCATCTCCCGCACGTAGCCGTAGCCGACGAACGGGATTGCGGCGAGCACGCCCGAAACCAGCACCACCTTGGTGCGGATCGAGAGCCGTGCGCGCGGGGCTTCGGGCACGCGCGCGCTCACCGCCTGCTCAACCCGCGAGCCAGCGGTACCCCATGCCGTAGACGGTGTCGATGGCATCGAATGCGGCGTCGACGGCGATGAACTTCTTGCGGATGCGCTTGATGTGCGAGGTGACGGTCGCGTCGTCGATGACGAGGTTTGCGTCGGACATGAGGCTGTCACGGCTCTTGACGTGGCCCGGGTACTTCGCGAGGGCGTGCACCATCCAGAACTCGGTGAGCGTCAGGTCGACCGCCTGCTCGCGCCACGACGCCGTCATCCGCTTGAGGTCGAGGCGGAGCGGCCCGCGGTCCACCGTCTCCTCGACCTTGGGCGGTGAGCGCATGACGTCGATCCGCCGGAAGAGGGCCGCGATGCGCGCGAGCAGATGGGGCATGCCGATGTTCTTCGTGAGGTAGTCGTCGGCACCGAGGCGCAGCCCGGCAACGAGGTCGAAGTCGCTGTCGCGCGCGGTCAGGAAGATGATGGGGAGCTGCTCGGACATCGCCCGCAACTCCCTGACCAGGGTGAAGCCGCCGTCGACGTCGGCGCCGAGACCGATGTCCACGATCGCCAGATCGGGCAGCCGGCTCGTGAGCGCGGCGAGGGCCTGCGGCCGGTCGGGGTACGACGCCACCTCGTAGCCCTGGCGGCGCAGCGTGTCGGCGACGTTCTCGCGGATGGCGGCGTCGTCCTCGACGATGGCGATCCTGCGGCTCATTGGACTACCCTCGCGCGTCCCGCGCTCGGGATTCGCCCGTGGGGCGGCCCGGCGGTCTCATGCGCGCGGCACGCTTGCGCGGCGGGTGTTCATCCGCGGGCGACTATATCACTACGCCTGGCGCGCTACGCCAGGCACGCCACGCCTGGCGCATCACGTTGGACGCACCACGACCGGCGGCTCCCCGGCCGGCACTGTTGGCCGGGCCCTTGAAGAGCGGCATCCTTGGCCTTACGATGACGTACGCGGGTGCGCTTTTCGCGCTCCGCTCACTGGCGAGGGAGGCTGTATGGCGTCGAAGAGAACCACTCACCGCAGCGTGTCCGGGACCAAGCTCTACGCCGTGCGGGACAGCAAGGGCCGCTTCAAGGACATCCAGACCTACAAGCGGGCCCACGGCATGGACATCAAGCGCGGCTCGCGAACCGAGAAGAAGAAGTAGCGCCGCGTCCGGCGGTCGAGAGGCCGCCGGAACCGCATCCGCCGGCGCCATCTTCCCGCCACATTCCGCCGGGGTTTTGCCCTCCGGCCGCCGAGTCATGCCATCGCCCGCCGCGGTCATGGAGACGTGGACCGGCCGGTCGTCGGATCGTTCCCGCGGCGCGCTCGGAGCCGCGGCGGACGACCTCAATCGCGCGACGGCGGGATGATTCCCTGCTTGGCATAGGCCGACCGCAGCGCAGCGCGCCAGCCGGGCAGGTTCCAGGCGAACCAGCCGGCGGCGGCGGACAGCGCCAGACCGCAGCCGAAGATCGTCCAGTGCGCGCCGATCGCCTCGGCGATCGTCCCGGCGAGGAAGTTCGAGACCGGCGCGACGCCGAGGAAGGTGGTCACGTAGATGCTGATGATGCGGCCGCGCTTGTCCTCGTCGGCGACGGTCTGCAGGATCGTGTTCGTCGAAGCGACCGTGGCCACCAGTCCGAAGCCGAAGAGCGCGAGCAGCGCGAGCGACAGCCACAGCGCGCTCGATAGCGCGAAGCCGGTCAGCGCGAGGGCCGCCATGAGACTGCACGCCGCAATGACGCGGCCGAGGCCACGGACGGTGGCCCGCAGGGCGAGGAAAGCGGTCGCGGCGAACGCGCCGACGCCGACCGCGCCGATCAGCAGCCCGAGCGTGCTGGAGTCGCCGTCGAGGCGCTCGGCGGCGTAGATCGGCATGAGCGACTGCCAGGGCGCGGTGAAGAGGGACAGGGCCACGAGCAGCAGGATCGGCCGCCGGGTGGCGAGCGACCCGAACGCGTAGCGGAACCCCAAGACGATCTCGTTCCACAGCGCCGCCTGGGGAGCCGTCTTCGCGCGCGGCGTGACCCGGATCGCGACGTAGGCGACGACGACCGCCAGGTACGAGACCCCGTTCAGCAGGAAGCACAGGGCCTCGCCGGCCACGGCGAGCAGCACCCCGGCGATCGCCGGGCCGACGAAGCGGGCGCCGTTGAAGAGCATCGACTGCAGCGCAATCGCGTTCGGCAGGTCGGCCTTGGTCTCGACCATCTCGAGCAGGAACGCCTGCCGCGTCGGGGTCTCGATCGCGTTCGCCATGCCGAGGAGGAGCGACAGCGCGATCACGTGCCAGACCTGCACGACGCCGGCGTAAGTGAGCGCGGCGAGGATGAGCGCCTGCACCCCGGCGAGCGACTGCACGACGATGAGCAGGCGCCGCCGGTCGAGGCGATCCGCCCAGACGCCGGCGATCGGCGACAGGAACAGCATCGGGAGCTGCAGCGCGGCCGCCGCAAGCCCCAGCATGAACGCCGAGCCGGTGAGGCGGTAGACGAGCCAGCTCATCGCGAGCGTCTGCATCCACGTGCCGAGGATGGAGACGCCCTGGCCGATGAAGAAGACGCGGAAGCTGCGATACCTGAGCGCTCGCAGCGCCGGGTGAATGGAATCCGTTACGCTTTTCCTTTGAGTCGGTCCAGCTGGGCCGCCACCTTCTCGAGCGTGCCGCGGAAACCGGCGAGGCGCTCGCGCTCCTGCCCCACGACGGTCGCCGGTGCGCGCTCAACGAAGCTCGGATTGGCGAGCTTCGCTTCGGCCTTGGCGATCTCGCCCCGGAGGCGGGCGGCCTCCTTCTCCAGGCGCGCCACCTCGGCGGCGACGTCGACCTCGATCCTGAGCATGAGGCGGGCCTCCCCGACGACTTGCACCGGAGCGTCGAGATCGGGCAGACGCGGGACAACCGTGGCCTCGGACAGCCGGGCGAGGAACTGCAGGTAGGGGAACAGCGGCGTGAGCGCCGCGGCATCGCCCTCCGCGAGCAGCGGCACCCGCTCACCCGGTCCGAGGCTCATCTCGCCGCGGAGGTTGCGGCTCGCGTTGGTCAGCGCCATGAGCGCCGCAGCCCGGGCTTCCGCCGCAGCATCGATCTTCGCGGGGTCGGACTTCGGATACGGCGCGATCACGATGCTGTCGCCGCTCTTCCCGGCGAGCGGCGCGACCTTCTGCCATAGCTCCTCGGTGATGAACGGAATCACCGGATGGGCGAGGCGCAGCACCGTCTCGAGCACGCGCACGAGCGTGCGGCGCGTGCCGCGCTGCTCGGCTTCGTCGCCGT
>JBOIFD010000397.1:0-6265 GCA_050741515.1 Burkholderiales bacterium | reverse complement strand
TCCACGACGTGGACGAGCACGGCCTCGGGATCGCGATTCCTCAGCGCCGCGGACACCACGGGTGTCGATGACGACTCTCACCGACCTTCACGATGGGCGGCGACCTCGGCTGCGATCTCGGCCTCGGTAATGGCCTGAGCTTCGGGGAGCGCCTGGGTGTCCTTGAGGAGTTGCTTGAACTCCTCGATCCGCGCCCGGCGCTCTTCCTCGTCTTCGATCACGAGCACCTCGACTACAGCGCCGGCCCGAAACGGCAGGTCCGTGAGAATCGTTCGCTTCGGATCGTCGATCTTGATCTTCTTGCGGTAGGCCAGCATGGGTGTGCTCCACGACACGTCACCGCGCCATTCTACGGCGCGCCGACCGGATCCGGTGCGACCGTCCGGCGTCGACATCCGATTGCCTGAGACCTGCTCCTCCTGGCTGCACAACCGTGAGCCGCGCCTAGCGTTCCTGCGCGCGAACTGACGCTAGAGTTGTGCGGCGGCCGGGCGCGGAACGCCGTCGGATCAACGGTATACCTGCGGATCTCCGACTCGCCTCGTAAGCGGCAGGTCGTCCGTTCGATTCGGTCAGCCGGCACCAGAAACAAGCGCTTGCGCGAGCGGGGTTTGACGGCCTTAGTCTCGCGGCGCACGCGTCCCGTTGGTGGCAAGTCGTCAGGTCCCGAGATGTTGCTGCGACTGCCTTACGACGGAATCACGCAGGGAACGGCCTGACGGCTGTGGCGGCGGTAGACGCGGAAGTCGGTATCGGTGGTGAGGAGGACAGGGTCGCCGAGCGCTTCGGTCATGCGCACGAGGCAAGCATCGGCGAGGCTCATCGGGACGTCTGCGTACTTGTCCATCAGCTTGAGCGTCCGCTCGAGGTCCTCGTCTAGCGCGAAGGTCGGGAGGACGGCGCGCCGACGCAGAAGCGCGGTGAGCGCGGGCGCGCCGTGCGCCTCCAGGAGATGGAACGTCTCCGACAGCACCGACTCGCAGGTGCTCCAAGGTGGAGGAAAGCGCTGCGACTGCGCGGCCGCCCACGGGTGATTGCTGTCCCGGCGGCTCAGCAAAGCGACCAGGAAACCGGTGTCAACGAGCACGTTTCTGGCCATAACCGGTCGTCCTGAGGTAGCGCTTCCGCCGCCCGCTCAAATCTGCCGGCAGTCCGTCCAGGGAGCCGATGAGATCGGCGATGGCGTCGAGCGGCGCGCGCCGCCTGCGGGATGAACCGGCGCGGCGGCTCAACCGCTCGCGGACGACGTCGGACTTGGCGAGCTTGCGGGCACGGGATTCGGCCTCGATCTCGGCCACGAGCGCCTCGGGAAGCCGGACGGTAAGGGTCTTCATCCGGCGATTGTAATACGGTCCCGCCAGATACGAAAGACACACCGCGCGGCGATCGCGGGGACCGGGAACGGGCAAGCAATCGGGTCGGAGTGAAAGACCTTCCCAAGGCTGCCCGACTACGCCAACCCTGGCTGCACAACGACGATCTCCCGGGTCGCAACCCACTCGAACCCGGGCCGTTCCACGACGTGGACGAGCACGGCCTCGGGATCGCGATCCCTCAGCGCCGCGGACACCACGACACTGGTGTCGATGCGACCTGATGCGTGATCGAGATTAGGGCGCTTCGCGAGGGGGACGACCGCGCGCAGTTCCAGTCCGGCGACCCCGATTCCGATCGGTTTTTCCAGAAGTTCGCGGGCCAGAACCAGTTTCGGCACTACGTCGGCGTCACGTACGTCGCGGTCGAAGACCCCGCGTCGTGGGCTTCGCGACCGTCGCCCCCGGCCATATCGAGATCGACGGGTTGCCCTTCGCTGCGCGCCGCAAGCTGCCCTGGTACCCCCTCCCCGTACTGCGGCTCGCGCGGCTCGCGGTGGACCGATCGGCGCGAGGCGAGGGGCTCGGTGCGCAGCTTCTGCGCTTCGTCCTCGATCTGGCTCTTCGCATGGCGAACGACTACGGCTGCGTGGGAGTGATCGTCGATGCGAAGCCCGATGCGGTTGCCTTCTACGGGAAGTACGGTTTCATCCCCATCGAGGCGATCGAGGGCCGCGCGGATGCCCGACCGCAGCAGACCCCGATGTTTCTCGCCACCCGCGCGATCAAGGAAGCCCGAGATGAAGGGGACACATAGACCGCCTCGATCATCGCGCCCAGCCTCCTTACGACGGAATCACGCAGGGAACGCAGGCGGGGTTGTCGATTGCGGTTGAGGGCGCTTCGCGGCCCCCTGACGAAGGGCGCTAAGCTGCTTCCCGCTCGATTTCGGGCGCCGCGACTTCCACGGTCTCCACGGCCACCTCGTGGACGACCCGGGGGATGAGCGGCACGCCGCCGGAGGCGCGCTGGTAGACCTTGCGGTGGTGCTCGCCGCAGTAGCTGTAGCCCTCCTTGGCCGGCTTGCCGCAAAAGGCGAGAAAGCCGCGCTCGTTCTTCTCGCCGCCGTGGAACTGGCAGTTGCGCGCAGGGACATGGGTAATCATCGGGGATCCTTGGTGGGATGGGTTTGACGGACAGTAACCGACATAGACGCTCCGGAGACCGCCGGGTTCCCCGATTGGAGGGAACCCTCGAACTCTGGCGGCGCGGGGCAAAATACTGGCCGGCCCGGCCAACCAGGATCCGAAAAACCCCATGCGCGACGACACCAAGGCGGTCCACGCCGGCCGCCATCCGGAACGCTTCGAAGGCGCGGTCAATCCGCCCGTCTTCCATGCTTCGACCATCCTCGCCGGGTCGCTGGCGGCCTGGGAGCAGATGCGCCGCGACCGCGCGGCGGATGTGCCGGGCACCTACTACGGCCGGCTGGGGACGCCGACCACGCGCGCGCTCGAAGAGGCGCTCACCGCGCTCGAGGGCGGTCACCGCACGGTGCTCACCCCCTCGGGGATCGCCGCGTGCGGCGTCGCCCTGCTCGCCTTCGCCGAGCAGGGCGCGCACGTGCTGATCCCGGACAGCGTCTACGGCCCGACGCGGCACTTCGCGGCGCGGTTGCTCAAGCGGTTCGGCGTCGAGGCCACGTTCTACGATCCGGGGGTCGGCGCGGGGGTCGCGGCGCTCCTCCGCCCCGCGACGCGGGTCGTCTTTCTCGAGGCGCCCGGCTCGCTCACCTTCGAGATGCAGGACGTGCCCGCGATCTGCGAGGTCGCGCGCGCCCGCGGGATCACGACGCTGATGGACAACACCTGGGCGACGCCGCTCTACTTCAAGCCGCTCGCCCACGGCGTCGACGTGTCGATCCAGGCGGCGACGAAGTACGTCGTCGGCCACTCGGACGCCATGCTGGGTGCGATCACCGTGACCCGGGAGGCGTGGCCGCGGCTGCGGAGCACGTACCACGAGCTCGGCCAATGCGCCGGCCCCGACGACGTCTATCTCGGGCAGCGGGGCCTCCGGACGCTCCCGGTGCGGCTCAAACGCCACTGGGAGACGGGGGTGCGCCTGGCCGAATGGGTCGCCCGCCAACCCGAGGTGGAGCGGGTGCTCTACCCGGCGCTCCCCGACGACCCCGGGCACGCGCTGTGGAAGCGCGACTTCAGCGGCGCGTCGGGCCTGTTCGGCGTCCAGCTGCGGCCGGTCGGCGAGCGGGCGTTCGCCGCGTTCGTCGACGGGCTCGAGCTCTTCGGCCTGGGCGCCTCGTGGGGCGGCTACGAGAGCCTGATCATGCCGACCCACCCCGAGGAGCTGCGCACCGCGACGCAATGGCCGTACCCGGGCCCGTGCTTCCGGATCCATGCCGGGCTCGAGGATCCCGACGATCTCGTCGCGGACCTCGGTGCCGGCTTCGCCCGTCTGCGCGAGAATCCCTGAGTCACCCGCCGAAGGAGCGACGACATGACGACCCGAACCCCAGGCCTCGAAGCGGCGCACCAGGCGCTGGCGGCGCTCGCCTCGCGCTACGTCGACATCGACCGGCTGCCCTGGAAGCCGACGCCGTTTCCCGGCATCGAGATCAAGGTGCTGATGGAGGATCCCGAATCGGGCCTGCACACGACCCTGACGCGCATGGCGCCGGGCGCGGTGCTCCCGATGCACGAGCACGCCGAGCTCGAGCAGAGCTGGGTGCTCGCCGGACGCCTCGTCGACCACGAGGGCGAAGCGGCCGCCGGCAGCTACGTCTGGCGCCCGAAGGGCAGCCGGCACACGGCCCGCGCGCCGGAGGGCTGCCTGGTGCTCGGCTTCTTCCTGCGGCCGAACCGCTTCTTGTGAATCGGGAGGACGGCCGCCGCGCACAACGCCGGGACTTCTGGTTCGAAGTCGGCGTCGGGTTCGCCGCCTTCGCCGCGCCGCTCCTCATCCGCGGCCTCGTCGGCTCGTGCCGCGTGACGCTGCGGAGCGCGCACCTTCTGGAGCAGGCCAAGGGCGGCGAGCCGTTCATCGGCGTCGTCTGGCACGAGCACCTCATCTTCCTCGCCAGCGTCTTTCGCGGCACCGGCTTCACCATCCTCGTCAGCCGCAGCCGCGACGGCGAGCTCGGCGCCCGCATCGCGCACCGGCTGGGCCTGCGCACCGTCCGCGGGTCGTCCTCGCGCGGCGGCGAGGAGGCGCTGGGAGAGATCGTCGAGGTCGCGCGCGGCGGCGCGAGCGTCGGCTTCATCGCCGACGGCCCGCGCGGCCCGCGCCGCGAGATGAAGCTCGGCGCGGTCATCGCGGCGAAGCTCTCCGGGCGGCCGATCGTCCCGATCGTGTGCTCGATGCGCCGCGCCGTCCGCCTGAACTCCTGGGATCGCATGCAGATTCCACTCCCGTTCACGCGGATCGTCGGGAACGCGGGCGACCCCATCCACGTTCCGGCGGACGCATCGCGCGCCGAGTGCGAGCGCATCAGGCAGCAGGTGCAGGAGGAGATGCTGAATGTCGAGGAGATCGCTTCTGCAGCGCCCTGAGGAGAGGACACGCCATGGCCAAGCGAACCCGCGTCACCAGCCCCCACGTCGCCGAGCCGGCGCCGGGGCTCTGGTCCAACTGCATCCGCGTGGGCGACGTCGTCCACGTGGCGGGCATGACCTCGCGCGGCGCCGACGGCGTCACGATCGAGGGCCGGGACGCCTACGCGCAGGCGCAGATCATCTTCGCCAAGATCAAGCGGCTGGTCGAGGCGGCCGGCGGCGCGATGAACGACGTCGCGAAGGTGACGATCTACGTGACCGACATCAGGCAGAACGCGGAGGTGTGGCGTGCCCGGCGGGAGTTCTTCTCCGGCGACTTTCCCGCCTCGACACTGGTCGAGGTGAGCGCGCTCGCGAAACCGGAGATGCTGGTCGAGATCGAGGCGGTGGCTTACGTCGGCTCGAGCGCGTGAGGGCCTACTCCGCCAGCCGGATCCCCATGAACTGCCAGCGGTCCGGGCCGTAGAAGAAGTTGCGGTAGGTCGCGCGCACGTGGGAAGCGGGCGTCACGCACGAGCCGCCGCGGAGCACGTACTGGTTGACCATGAACTTGCCGTTGTACTCGCCTAGCGAGCCCTCGAGCGGCCGGTAGCCGGGGTAGGGCGAGTAGCTGCTGGAGGTCCACTCCCAGACGTCGCCGAAGAACTGCGTGCCGCCGGCCGCGGGTGCGGGATGCAGGCGACCCGATTCCCGGAAGTTCCCGGCGATGCGCGTGCCGGCCGCGGCCGTCTCCCACTCGGCCTCCGTGGGCAGGCGCTTGCCCGCCCAGCGCGCGAACGCGTCGGCCTCGTAATAGCTCACGTGGCACGCCGGCTCGCGCTCGTCGACCCGGCGCATTCCGGCGAGCGTCATCTGCCACCACGCCCCGTCGATCCGTTCCCAGTAGAGGGGCGCGGCCCAGCCGCGCTCCCGCGCCGTCTTCCAGCCTTCGGACAGCCACAGCTCCGGTCGCGAATACCCGCCGGCGTCGATGAACGCGAGGTACTCGCCGCTCGTCACCAGACGATCGGCGATGCGAAACCGTTCGAGGAACGCGCGGTGGCGCGGGCGTTCGTTGTCGAAAGCGAAACCGTCGCCGGCCCAGCCGATCTCGCGGACACCCTCGGGACACTCGCGCCATCCGGGCGCCGTCACCCCCTCCGCCGCCGAGACCCGGCCCTCGCCGGCCTGATAGGCGGGCCGCAGCGGATTGAGCGCGAAGCTGTACTTCAGGTCGGTGAGGAGCAGCTCCTGGTGCTGCTGCTCGTGATGCAGCCCCAGCTCGATCAGGGCCGCCACCTCCGGCGCGCAATCCGTGAGGATGGCCGCCATCGCCTCGTCGACATGGGCGCGATAGGCGCCCACGTCCTCCGCCGACGGGCGGGTCAACAACCCGCGTGT
>JBOIFD010000396.1:0-5391 GCA_050741515.1 Burkholderiales bacterium | reverse complement strand
CTTCGCGGTCGTGCCGATCCCGGGACCCAGCGCGGGCGTCGCCGCGCTGTCGGTCGCCGGCCTGCCGGGACCGTTCGCCTTCGTGGGCTTTCTTCCGCCGAAGCCGGCGGCGCGCGCCCGCGCACTGGCGGCGTGGCGGGATTTCCCGCACACGCTCGTGTTCTACGAGGCGCCCCATCGCGTGCTCGAGTGCGTCGACGACCTCGCTGCCGCGCTCGGTGGCGAGCGCACCGTCGTGCTGGCGCGCGAGCTCACCAAAGTGTTCGAGAGCGTGCACGTGGGTCCGCTCGGCGCGGCGCGCGAGTGGCTCGCGGCGGACCCGAACCGGGTGCGCGGCGAGTTCGTGGTGCTCGTCTCCGGCGCGGCGCCGGCGGCGGACGCGCGGGCGCAGGAAGGCGAGCGCGTGCTCGGGCGGCTGCTCGAAGCGCTGCCGGTGAAAACGGCGGTGCGCCTGGCGGCCGAGATCACCGGCGCTTCGCGGAACGCCCTCTACGACAAGGCGCTGACGCTCAAAGGCAAGACGCGGCGGAAGGGCCCGGGACAGCGGTGAGGCGCCAGGTTCGCCTAAACTCGCGGCGATGGACAGGCTGACGATCACGCGCCCGGACGACTGGCACCTGCACCTGCGCGACGGGGCGGCGCTCGAGAGCGTGCTCCCGCACACCGCGCGGCAGTTCGCGCGCGCGATCGTGATGCCGAACCTCCGGCCGCCGGTGACGACCGTCGCGGCGGCGCGAGAGTATCGCGAGCGGATCCGCGCGGCGCTCGGGCGGGCGAACGCCGGTCGCGCGACGCCGCTCGAGTTCGAGCCGCTGCTGACGCTCTACCTCACCGACAACACCTCTCCGGAGGAGATCGCCGGCGCCGCGGCGAGCGGCTTCGTCCGGGCGGTCAAGTACTACCCGGCCGGCGCGACCACGAACTCGGACTCCGGCGTCACGCGACTCGCGCGCGCGTTCCCGGCCCTCGAAGCGATGGAGCGTCACGACGTGCCGTTGCTCGTTCACGGCGAGGCCACCGACCCCGGGGTCGACGTCTTCGACCGCGAGCAGGTCTTCATCGCGACGACGCTCGCCGAGATCGTGACGCGGTTTCCGGGCTTGCGGGTGGTCCTCGAGCACATCACCACGCGCGAGGCGGCCGACTACGTGAGCGCCGCCGGAGCGAAGGTCGCCGCGACCGTCACCGCGCACCACCTGCTCTACAACCGGAACGAGCTCTTCCGGGGCGGGTTGCGGCCGCACTTCTACTGCGTGCCGGTGCTGAAGCGCGAGCGCCACCGCGAGGCGCTGGTGCGGGCCGTGACCGGCGGCAGCCCGAAGTTCTTTCTCGGGACCGACAGCGCGCCGCATCCGCGGGGCGAAAAGGAGTCGGCGTGCGGGTGCGCCGGCTGCTTCACCGCGCACGCCGCGCTCGAGCTCTACGCCGAGGCGTTCGAGCGCGCCGGCGCGCTGGCACGGCTCGAGGCGTTCGCGAGCTTCAACGGGCCCGATTTCTACCGTCTGCCGCGCAACGCGGCGCGGGTGACGCTGATCCGCGATCCCTGGCAGGCGCCGGCCGAGGTCGCGTTCGGGGACGGCACCGTCGTGCCGCTCCGCGCCGGCGAGTCGATCGCGTGGCGGCTCGCCTAGAGGCGGGCTTGCTCTGGGACCGGGAGGCGCTGCTCGCCTCGCCGTGGTTCGCGGCGGCCCACCCCGTGCTGGCCCGGCTGCCGCAGGACCGATTCCCCTCGCTCGACGGCCTGAATGCCCTCGCCCGCGAGCGCGGCGTCCGGACGGGCGGCAATGCCCCGCTCACGTTCGTCCCGGCGGCCGCTTCGGGCCGGGGGCTGGACAGCCAGTACGAGGTGCGGGCCTTCCGCACCGGGGAAGTGCCGACGCGGGCCGACAGCTGGCACGACCTTTTCAACGCGCTGGCGTGGCTTGCCTTCCCGCGGACGAAGGCCACGCTCAACCGGATCCACCACGACGAGCTCGTCCGCCGGTGGGGCGCGCGACAGCGCGGCACGGCCCGCGACGTGCTGACGCTGTTCGACGAGGGCGGGGTCGTCGTCGCGTGCGCCGCGCCGGCGCTGGCGCGGTGCCTCGGGGACTTTCAGTGGAAGGAGCTCTTCTGGACCCGCCGCCCGGAAGCAGCGGACGCCATGCGGTTCTTCGTCTTCGGCCATGCGATCCTGGAGAAGTCGCTCGCGCCGTACAAGGGCGTCACCGCGAAGGCGCTCGTGATCGACGTCGCGCGCGCATCGCTCGCGCTCCCGGCGCCGTCGCTCGTCGAGCTGCTCGACGAGCGCGCGGCGGCGCACTTCGCGCGTCCCGGATCGCTCGCTTCGACCCGCCTGCTCCACCCGCTGCCCGTGCTCGGGATCCCGGGCTGGGCGCCGGAGAGCGAGGACCCGTCGTATTACGACGACGAGAACGTTTTCCGCCCGGGCCGCAGGCGCGGTCGAACACTCCAGAGTTGACCGGGGGCAGGCGCATGAGTCGCGACCCCGCCGCCGCGCTGCCGCCCGAAACCGCGCACCGGATCTCGCGCGAGGAGATGATCGAGCTGCCCATCCGGCGCTACGCGGGTTCGGTGCACCTCGTCGCGGCGGCCCCGGACCTCCGGCGTGCGATGCAGGACATCTGCCAGGAGAGCGTCGTCGGTTTTGACACCGAGACCCGGCCCGCCTTCAGGCCCGGCGAGAGCTACCTCCCCTCCCTCGTGCAGTTCGCCACGGCCGGCGCGGTGTATCTCTTGCAGGTCCAGCAGCAGGACTATTCCGCCGCGATGCGGGAGATCCTTTCGTCGGCGAGCGTCATAAAGGCGGGCGTGTCGGTGACCGACGATCTGCGCAACCTGAAGAAGCTGTTCGAGTTCGAGGAACAAGCGGTGGTGGATCTCGGCAAGGTCGCGAAGCGTCACGGCCTGAAGCAGACGGGCGTGCGCAATCTCGCGGGGATTTTCCTCGGCGCGCGCATCCCCAAGGGCGCGACGACGACGAACTGGGCCGCGCGCCGCCTGACGCCGCAGCAGATCGCCTACGCGGCGACCGATGCCTGGGCGTGCCGCGAGCTGTATCTGCGCTTCAAGCAGCTGAATCTGGTCTGAGGACCCGACTCGGTCGGCGTCGCGTGCGAGCGAAGCGCGCACGCAGAAACGGGCCCCGCGAGGGGCCCGTTTGGACGCCCGGGATCGGCCCGGAGAACGTCCGACGCGCCGTCAGGAGCGGCGCGAATGCCGGAGCAAGTGCTCCGGCGGCAGAGCCGTTACGGAAACGCCGGCTGCGTCGGTTCCATCGCCCCGCCGCTCGCCTCGGGGTGGCGCCGGTGGACGAGCTCCCGGATCTCCTCGATGCGCGAGGGCGGCACGTCGACCATCAGCAGGATGGCGCCCCGGTCGATGTCGGCCTGGTACTGCTTGATCCGCGAGTTCGGTACGGACGCGCCGACGAGGCTCGCAACCCAGGCGCCGAGCACCGCGCCGCCGATCGCCGTGGCGAGCACGATGATGAACTCGAGCGTGACCCCGGGCGGAGGGCTGAACACGATGAACAGGCCGAGGAGCAGCCCGCAGACGCCGCCGAGGACCAGCCCCACTTCGGCGCCGTGAACGAGGTCGGTTTTCTGGAGCGGGTTGGCCTCGTGGAGGTCGCCGAGGTCCGTGCCCCGGCGGGCGAGGAAGTGCATGTGCCGGAACTCGACCCGCGCGAGCAGCAGGTCGTTGGCGGTCAGCCGGGCGCTCTCGAGGCCGGGCAGCAGGAAATACAGTCGGCGTCGCATACGGGCCTCCTGACGGGGCTCCTTTGTTTGTATGCCCGGGAAGGGGCGAAATCAAGGCCGGCCCGAAGGGAACTTCCGCGCGCTACGGGTATCATTGCATTGCGAAGCAGACCAGACGGTCGCTGGCGCCCTTCGGGGCGTCAGAGGAAAGTCCGGGCTCCGCAGGGCAGGGTGCTGGGTAACCCCCAGGCGCCGCGAGGCGACGGAAAGTGCAACAGAAAGGACACCGCCGATGGCCTGCGCCGCGGACTTTGCCGCCGCTTGCGGCGGCAAAGTCTCGCTTCGAGGCGGGCCGGGGCGAAAGCCACGGCGCGCCGTAGAAGCGGGGCACGCGAAAGCGTGCGGTCCGTGGCGCAGGATCAGGTAAGGGTGAAATGGTGAGGTAAGAGCTCACCGCGGCCGTGGCGACACGGCCGGCCAGGCAAACCCCACCCGGAGCAACACCAAATAGGCAGGCGCTGCGCGTCGCGGCCCCGATCGCCCTCGTGGCGAACACTCGGCTGTGCGTGCTGGAGGGCGGCTCGCCCAAGCCTGCGGGTAGGTGGCTCGAGCCCCGGGGTAACCCGGGGCCTAGATGAATGACCGTTCTCGACAGAACCCGGCTTATCGGCCTGCTTCGCACTGGCACCCCTCCCGAGGGAACTCCCCGCCCCTTCCCGGCGGCCTCTTACACGAGCGGGAGGTACTCGTACTCGCCGCGGCCGGATCGCCCATCCAGATCCCCGGGTGATCGAGATGGATACGCCGATTTCTTCCTGCCCCGCTCAGGCCAGCGCCGGATCCACCTCGCCGATCTCGGCGAGCACCCGCTCGGGCGTGAGGTCGTTCATGCACTTGAAGTGGCCGAGCGGGCACTCGCGCTGGAAGCACGGGCTGCATTCCACCCTGAGGCTCACGAGCCGCGCCGGCGCGAGCGGCGGCGTGTGCTCCGGGCTCGACGAGCCGTAGAGCGCGACCAGCGGCAGCCCGAGCGCCGCCGCGGCGTGCATCAGCCCCGAGTCGTTCGTGACCACGGCTTCGCAGGCCGAGAGCAGGTCGATCGCCGCCGCGAGATCGGTCCGGCCGCACAGGTTGATCGCCGCGCCGTCGGCCAGCTTCGCGATCTCGTCGCCGATCGGCCGGTCCTTGGGCGAGCCGAGGAGCCACACCCGCCGGCCGCGCGCGCCGAGCGACCGCGCGAGCGCCGCGAAGTGGCGCGGCGGCCAACGCTTCGCCGGGCCGTACTCCGCGCCGGGGCAGAACGCGACGACCGGGCGCGAGCGGTCGAGCCCGAGGCGGGCGATCGTGATCGCGAGGTTCGCTTCGTCGACCTCGAGCCGCGGCCGGACGAGCGGCCGGTGCGGCGGCGCGCCGGGCGCCTCGGCGAGCTGTGCGTAGCGCTCGGCCATCAATGGCAGCGCCTGCTCGTCGAGGCGATGGCGGACGTTCAACAGCCCGTAGCGGGCCTCGCCGACGAATCCGATGCGGCGGGGAATGCCGGCGAGCCAGGGGACGAGCGCCGCCTTCCAGCTGTTCGGCAGGACGATCGCCTCGTCGTAGCGCCGCCCGCGCAGCGCGCGGGCGAGCCGGAGCCGCGCCCCGACATGCAGCGCGCCGTCCCCGTGGGTCGTCCCGACCACCTCCTCGATCT
>JBOIFD010000395.1:0-5879 GCA_050741515.1 Burkholderiales bacterium | reverse complement strand
AGCGCCGGGGCGTCGCGCTCGGCCACCGCGTGTGGGACGTCGTGTTCCGGAAGCGATGACCATCTCGGCGCGGCTCGCCCGCGCCCGCACCCGGCCTAGACGAACTGCACCGCGACGCTGCCGAGCGACCCGAAGTCGGCGCGCAGGACGTCGCCCTTGTTCGCCCACACCGGGCGGATGAACGAGCCCGACAGCGTGAAGTGGCCCGGCTCGAGCGTGGCGCCGAACCGCCCCACCTTGTTGGCGAGCCAGGCGATGCCGAGCGCGGGGTGCCCGAGCACCGCGGCGGCGACACCGGACTCCTCGATCGTCTCGTTGCGATACATGAGCCCGGCGACCCAGCGCAGGTCCACGTCGCCGGGACGCACCGGCCGGCCGCCGATGACCACCGCGGCGGCCGCGCCGTTGTCGGCAACGGTGTCGAAGATCTTGCGCGGGTTCTGCACGCGCGCGTCGATGATCTCGATCGAGGGCACCACCCACTCGGTCGCGCGCATCACGTCCAGCAGCCCGACGCCCGGGCCCTTGAGCCGGCCGCCGAGCACGAACCCGAGCTCCATCTCGACGCGCGGCACGCAGAAGTTCGCGTGCGGGATCTTCACCCCGTCGTCGTAGAACATGTTGTCCATCAGGACGCCGTAGTCCGGCTCGTCGATCTGCGATGACTGCTGCATCGCCTTCGAGGTGAGCCCGACCTTGTGGCCGCGGACCTTCGCGCCGGCGGCCACCTTGGCTTCGTTCACCAGGCTCTGGATCGCATACGCGTCTTCGATGGTGATGTCCGGCCAGGTCGTGGAAAGCTGCACGACGGGCTTGCGCTCCTTCTCGGCCTGAAGCAGGAGCTGCGCGGCCTTCTTGCGGTCTTCCGGGCTCATGGGACGCGTTCCTTCGGTGGGTGAAGAGCGATGTTGCCTTCGGGCGGCGCGTCCGGCAATCCCCGGCGCGCCTTCAGGCGACGAGCCCGGGGTCGGCCGCGGCGCGGTACTGCCGATTCGCCTCGGCGTCGCGCCCGATGCGCTCGTAGACCCGCGCCAGCGCGACGTGGGCCGCCCGCGTTGGCTGGATCGAGAGGCTCGCGTCGAGATAGCTCGTCGCCTTTCCCCACAGGGCCCGCTCGGCGCAGAGCCGGCCGAGCGTGGCGAGCAGCGCGGCATCGCGCGGGTGAGCCTTCAGCCAGCGCTCGCACTGCTCGATGCGCTCGAGCACGTCGGCGTCGTCGCGGCACTCGCCGTACAGGGCGGCGAGCTCCGAGGACCATTCGGCCTCCAGCGCCCCGCGGAGGAGCACGTGCGCCTGACCGCAGCCGCCCAGCGCGATGAACAGGCGCGCCGCGGTCTGCGCGATCCGCGGCGACACCCGATCGGCGGCCGGCACCTTCTCCCAGAAGGCGGCGAGGCTCTCGGCGTCGAGCGCCTTCTTCTTCAGGTTCTCGATCGTGGCGGTGATCCGCAGCTGCGCCGCCGACTCCGCGGCGATCGCACCACCCTTCTCCAGCAGGCGCAGCAGGCGCAGCACCTCGTCCCAGTTCCGCAGCCCCTGCTCGGCGCGCAGCAGCAGCCGCTGCGTCGCGACGTGCCGCGGCCCGCCCGCGTGCAGCTCGCGCAGGATGCCGCGCGCCTCCTCGAATCGGCGCTCGTCGAGCGCGAGCTCCGCCTGGGTCGCCAGGCGCGCATGCCGGCTCCCCCCGGGCGCGATCTCAGCGCGCGCGAGCCAGCGCTCGCGCCGCTCGGGGTCGCGCATCTGGTGCGCGGAGCGCGCGGCGAGCAGCGCCGCGAGCCCCGGCGACTCCTCCAGCGCGTACGCCTTCGCCGCGAACTTCTCGGAGCGCCCGAAGCGCCCCTCGAGGAACGCCTGCCAGGCGTCGCGCAACGCCTCCTGCGCGCGGGCCACGCGCCGCCGCCGCCGATACGCCGCGACGTAGGACGGCATGCGGACCGTGTGCGAGGCGAGGCGCAGCAGGCCGTGGACCGCCACGAAGAGCAGCACCAGCGCGAGCAGGAGCAGCACCAGCGAGATCTCGATCCGGTACGGCGGATAGACGAGGAGCGCGTAGCCCTCGCCGTAGCGGGCGGCAAGCGAGAACGCGACCGCGGCCGCGACGACGACGAGCAGCGTGATCAGCCAGCGCAGGAAGACACCCCTCGCGTAAGCCTAGTTTCCCCTCCCCCTGCAAGGGGGAGGGCCAGGGTGGGGGTGGCGGCCCAGGCGATTCACTTCACCGCTTTCTCGCGCGGCAGCTTGAGGTTGCGGACCGCGCTCAGGCTCTCGGCGATCGTCGGCAGCTCGACGCTCACCGCCGCGGCGTTGAGCGCCGCGAGGGTCTGCGCGGAGGTCGCCACCTGCTTCTGCCGCGGGTCGAACCAGCGCCCGAGCCAAGTCTGCGCCGCCTTGACGTCGGCGCGGAACGCCGACTCGTCGCGCCGCAGCAGCGCGAGGCGCGCATGCAGCAGGCGCAGCTTCAGGTTCTCGCGGAGGAACAGGCGGCTCTCGGGCGCGAGCAGCGCCGGGTCGGAGGCGTCCAGCCGCTGCACCCGCACCAGGCTCTTGAGCTCCTCCCATACCGCCCACCAGCGCCGCTGCCAGCCGGCCGGTTCGTCGGCTGGCGTCGGGTCCGGCGTCTTCGGGCGACCGTCGGCGAGCAGCGGCAACTGGTCGACGGCGGCGATCAGCTGGTCGAGGCGCAGCGTCATTCCCGCGATGTCCACGCTCGGCGCGTTCCTCAGGCGGTCGATGTCCCGGGCGATGACCCGGCGCAGCCCGAGGAACTGCGGGCGGTCCGACCGCGCGAGCCGCGCGTCGGCGTTCTCCAGCGCCACGAGCGCCGCCCGCACGTTGCCGGCGAGCTGGAGCTGCTGGGCGGCGATCGCGAGCGTCTGCTCGACCTCGGCCAGCACCCATTCGTCGCGCGAGCGCGAGAGCTCCTGGTAGAGCGCCTGGAGCCCGAGCTGCTGGCTCTGCGACTCGAGCAGCTTCGCCTCCAGCGCCCCGATGCGGGCCTGCGCGTCGCGCACCGCCTCCTGCACTTCCTTGGCGATCGTGCGGCTGTCGCGCGCGTCCGTCCCGGCCTCGCGCAGCTGCTTCGCCACGCCGTCGCGCAGCTCGGCGAGCTCCGAGCGCGTGCTCCACCAGGCGCCGGCGAGCAGCATCACCGCGATCGCCAGCGCAAACACCGCGGCCGGGAGCCAGCGCTCGAGCCGCGAGCGGCCGAGCAGGATGGGGGTCTCGGCGGGGTCCATAGGACGACTACATTTTCTCCCAAAACGCGGCCAGCGCCGCGGCGATCCCCTCGTCTCCCGGCGCGGTCTCGATCACGCGCCGGCAGCCGAGCGCGCGGGCGCTGTCGGCGATGCGCGGATGCGGGGCAAACAGCGCGGTCCGCTGCAGCCGCTCGCGCCCGCCCTCGCCGAGCAGGTCGAAGAGGTTGCGCAGGCCCGCGCGCGAGCTGATCGTCACCGCGTCGACCTCCCCGCGCTCCCACGCGCGGGCGAGCAGGCTCACGTCGGCATTCGGCCGCCCCCGCCGGTAACACTCGACGTAGTCGACCGTGGCCCCGCGGCTGCGGAGCGCGTCGCCGAGGAGCTCCCGGCCGCCGTCGCCGCGGAAGACCACGATGCGCCGGCCGGCGACGTCCGCGAGCTCGGGCCGCTCGAGCAGCGCCTCGCTGTCGAAGCGGTCCGCCGGGACGATCACCTCGGTCACGCCGTACCGGCGCAGCGCCTGCTCGCTACCGCGCCCGACGGTCGCCGCCTTGAGCCCCGCCGGCCACGCGCGGCGCGCGCGGATGACCGGCATCGCCTTGTGGACCGCGCTCGGGCTGACGAACACGGCGAGGTCGAAGGCGTCGAGACGATCGGCAGCGGCGGCGAGCGGGCGCGCGTCCGCAGGCTCCAGGATCTCGAGCGCGGGGAACACGATCGGCTCGCCGCCCTCGGCGCGGATCAGCGCCGCGAGGCTCTCGTTCTGTCCGGCCGGGCGCGTGACGACGATCCGGCGGCCCCGCAGCCTCGCGCCGGGCGCGGCCGCCGTCATGACAACGCCGCGAGGATCTCGTCGGCGCCCGCCGCGCGCAGCTTCTGTGCGAGCGCCTCGCCGAGCTGCTCGGGCGCCGCCGGCGGGCCGCGCGTCTCGGCGCGCACGACGCGCTTCCCGTCCGGGCTCGCCACCAGACCGCGCAGCCAGAGACCACCGTCCGCGAGCTCGCCGTACGCGGCGAGCGGCACCTGGCAGCTCCCGCCGAGCGCCCGGCTCACCGCACGCTCGGCGCGGACGCAGGCCGCCGTGGGCGCATCGTGCAGCGGCGCGAGGAGCGCGACGAGGTCCGCGCGTGCGTCGCCGCACTCGATGGCGAGCGCGCCCTGCCCGGCCGCGGGCAGGCTCACGTCGGGATCGAGGACCGCCCGGATCCGCCCGGCGAGACCCAGCCGCTTGAGCCCGGCGACCGCGAGCACGATCGCGGCATAGTCGCCGCGGTCGAGCTTCGCGAGCCGCGTCTCGACGTTGCCCCGCAGCGGCCGGACCTCGAGGCCGGCGAAGCGGCTGCGCAGCTGCGCCTCCCGGCGCAGGCTGGAGGTCCCGACGATCGCGCCAGCCGGGAGCGCATCGAGTCGCGCATGGTCCAGCGAGACGAACGCGTCGCGCGGATCCTCCCGCGCGAGGATCGCCGCCAGCGCAAACCCCGGCTCGAGCGTCATCGGCACGTCCTTCGCCGAATGCACGGCGATGTCCGCGCGCCCGTCCCCGAGCGCGACCTCGAGCTCCTTCACGAACAGCCCCTTGCCGCCGACGCTCCCGAGCGGGCGATCGAGGATCTCGTCGCCGCGCGTCGTCAGGCCCAGGATCTCGACCTGCAGGCCGGGGTGCGCCTCGCCCAGGCGCGCGCGCACGTGCTCGGCCTGCCACAGCGCGAGCCGCGACCGGCGCGAGGCGATGACGAGGCGTTCAGGGAGCGGCAAGGCGGGGTGGGGCTTTGCGGGTGCGCGCGACGCGATGCAGTTCGAGCGATCGACGCGATTGTAGAAGCTCCCCCGCGACCGCGCACGCGCTGGAAGCGGCGCGAGGGTGCGCGGGAATCAGGGCGAGCGTTCGCCGTTCAACCGCGCCCGGGTCGACCGTCCCGCCTTGAGCACCGTGCCGCTCGCGAGCCGCACGCGCGCCAGCTCGCGCGCCCGGTCGCGGATGCTCTCCGGCAGCTTGTCCACCTCGAGCCACGTCTCCCACGTCTCGCCCGCGGCCAGCACCTTGGGCAGGCGCCGCTGGCGGCGGTCGACGAACGCGCGCGGCTCGCACTCGAACCAGACCTGGGTCACCAGCACGTCGACCTCGGCCGCGCTCCGCAGCGCGATGAAGTAGCAGTCGCGTCCGGGCTGTCCCGGGGAAGGCTCCCAGAGGCTGCGCCGCACGGTGACCTTCACCCGGCCGCGGTCGGCGGCCGACTGCATGAGGCCGTTCCAGAGGTCGCGCCAGAGCTTCGCCGCAAGCATCGCCGGTCACCCGTTCGCGAGCGTCTTGACGATCGGCCACTGCCGGCGGCTCACCGGCAGCCGATCGGCGACGCCCTCGAGCAGCACCGCCCAGCCGGCGCCCTCGCCGTCCTCGTCGACGACGCGCTCGAACCCGCGCACGCGGCCGCGCGCGACGAGACACGACCGGTGCACGCGGACGAAGGTCCCCCCGAACTCCTGCTCCAGGCTCGCGAGCGACTCCTCGAGCAGGAACTCCCGCTCGGCGGTGCGGACCGTGACGTACTTCAGCTCGGCCTTGAGGTAGACGATGTCGGCCACCGGCACGAGGTGGATGCGGCCGCGCTCGCTCACCGAGAGGTACCGGCGCGGCCCCTGCCCCGCGGCCGCGGCGGCGCGCTCGAGCGGCTCGCGACGCAC
>JBOIFD010000394.1:0-5129 GCA_050741515.1 Burkholderiales bacterium | reverse complement strand
GCGTGGCGTTCGCCGCTGCCCGGATGCCCGTGCGGCTTGCCGAAGGGATTGAAGTGGCCCTTGGCGCTCATGCCGTCGCCCGAGCTGCAGTCGCCGACCTCGTGGATGTGAAGACCGTGCTCCTGGTTGGGCTTGAGGCCTTGAACGAAGACCACGACGCGAACCTTGCTGCCCACCTGCTCGAAGGTGGCCTCGCCAAAGGTCTTGTTGCCCTTGGTCGGCTGCAACTGTGCGGTGGCCCGTGGCGGCGCGTCGGAGGACATCGTCTGGCAGGCGGCGAGCAGGACGGCGGCGGCGGCGGCGAATGTCAGCCTCATGGGGTTCCTCCCTTGGGAGCCTCAATCTACCGATTTCTTCAGCCGCTTGGAAGCGGCCGTGACCTGCCGCTTCCGTACGGGCGTCCCGGGGGGGCGGGCGGGTCATCTGCTCGGCTCGCGGGGACCGGGTCGGGATCCCCGCGCTCCGGCAGCAGCGAAGCGGGCTATGGCGGGTAGGGAACGGACTCGAGCGCCCGCCGGAATCGCGGCAGGTACTCGAATCCGGCGATCGCGCGGGAGCCGTACCACGACGTCATCTCGGCGTCGATCAGGGCGACCGCCCGGCCGCCGAGCTCGGGGAGCGCGCGCAGCGCGTCGACGTCGCGCGCCCGGAACGGGAAGGGCTCGCTCGACGCGAGCACCGCGTCGACGCCGGCGAGCGTCGTCTCGTCGAGCGCGACCTCCGGGTAGCGGTCGGCAGCGGCGTCGGGAACGGTGCGCCAGTTGACGAGCGCGAGGGTGCGCGAGATGTAGGTGTCGCGCGAGACCGTCATCCACGGCTTGCGCCAGATGAGATAGAGCACGCGCTTCGGCGCGAAGCTGCCGGCGGCGCGCTCGCACGCGGCGTACGCCCGCTCGAACCGCTCGCACAAGCCCTCGGCTTCCGCCTCGCGGCCGAACACGCCCCCGATCAGGCGGTACAGCGCGAGGTTGTCCCGCGGGCCGAGCGGGTGGGTCACGATCACGTGCGGCACGAAGCGCGCGAGCTCGTCGACCGTCTCGCGGCGGTTCTCGTCGACGTTGACGATGACGTGCGTCGGCCCGAGTGCGCGGAGCCGGGGGAGGTCGACGTCCTTCGTCCCGCCGACTTTCGCGACGCGCCTCACCCGCTCGCGCGGGTGGATGCAGAAGCCGGTCCGCCCGACGAGGTGCGCCCCGAGCCCGAGGTCGCAGACGAGCTCGGTGATGCTCGGCACGAGCGAGACGATGCGGACGTCGCTCCCCGCCGGCGCGTGGCGCCGCCCGACGGCGTCGACGAGCGTCAAGGCGGCGGCTTCCGGGGCTTCCGCGGCCGGCGCGCCGCGAGCGCGTCGTAGATCCCGTTCGGGAGGCTACGCATGACCGAGCCGACGAGCGCCATCTGCCACGGCACGACGGCGAACGAGCGCCTGGCCTCGATGACCCGCGCGATCCGCCGCGCGGCCTCGTCCGCCGGCAGCAGGAACGGCATTGCATAGGGATTCGCGCGGGTCATCGGCGTGTCGATGAACCCCGGGCAGATCGTGACCACCGCGAGCCCCGAGCCGCGGAGCTCGACGCGCAGGCTCTCGAGCCAGGTGATCGCCGCCGCTTTCGAGGCCGAGTACGCGCCGGCGCCGGGCACGCCGCGGAAGCCGGCGATGCTCGCGATGCCGGCGAGGACGCCGGTTCCCCGGCGCCGCATGGGCGCGACGAACGGCGTCAGCGCCGCCGCCAGCCCGACGACGTTGGTGCGGAGCACGCGCTCGAGGACCGGCAGATCCTCGTCCTCGGCGCCCAGGGTGCCGACCGACACGCCGGCGTTGGCGATGACGATGTCGGGGATCCCGTGCCGCCCGAGGAAGTCCTCGGCGGCGGCGCGGAGGGCGCCGCGGTCGGCGACGTCGGCAGGGTAGATCGCGGCCGGACCCGGGAGGCGCGCGGCGAGCGCCTGCAGCGCGTCGGCGCGCCGCGCCACCAGGCCCAGCGTCGCGCTCGCGCGCGCATAGTGGGCGGCGAGCGCCGCGCCGAGGCCGCTGGAGGCCCCGGTGATGAAGACGCACCTCGGCATGAGGTGCGGGAGGCTACTTCTTCTTCGGCGCGGCGGAGGTGATTGGCTTCCGCGACTGCGCGACGAGCGAATCGACGATGTGGAGCATTCGGCCCTCGCCCTTGGCCAGCTCCGCGGTCACGAGGTAGCGGCCGTTCACCATCAGCACCGGCACGCTCTCGATCTTCGACGCCTGGGTCAGCTCGAGCGCGCGCTTCAGCCGGCTCTCGACCGCGAACGACCTGAAGGCCGCGTTGAACTTGCCGAGGTCCACCTTCTGCCGCTCGAGCCAGTCCAGGAGCTGCCGCTGATTCGTGATCTTGAGGCCGTCCTTGTGGATCGCGTCGAACAGCGGCCGGTGCAGCCGGTCGAGCTCGCCGATCGCCTCGAGCGTGTAGTAGACCCGCCCCGACAGCGCCCACTGCTGGTTGAACATCGCCGGGACGCGCCGGAACTCGACGTCCTTGGGCAGCTTCTTCAGCCACGCCTCGATGTAGGGCTCGAGCGAGTAGCAGTGCGGGCATTCGTACCAGAAGAACTCGACGACCTCGACCTTGCCTTTGGCATCGGTCGCGAGCGGCTGGGCGAGCTCCAGGAACGGCGCGATTTGCTGCTGGGCCGCGCCGGGGGTGGAGCCGAGGGCCATCCCGGCGAACGCGAGCGCGGCGAGAACACGACGGATCATGAGGGTTCCTTGCAGGGTCAATTCTTGATTCGGACCAGCGAGGCGTCCACCCCGTTCTGCGCGAGCACGGCGCGGACGCGATTTATTTCCTCCAGCTGGTTGTAGGGCCCGAGCCGGACCCGATACCAGGTGCCCCGGTCCGGGAGGCTCGCCGGCTCGACGCTCGCCATCAGCCCGATCAACGCGAGCCGGGCCTTCAGGTTGTCCGCGTCGGCCGGGTTCTGGAACGCGCCGGCCTGGACGAAGTAGAGCTCCGCGGAGATGCCGGCCTTGTCGGCGGCCTTCGCGGCCGCCTTCAGGTCCCGCTCGGTGACCGGCTCTTCCTGCCCGGGGAGGATCTTGTAGAAGTCGAACCGCGGGCGCTCCGGCGGCCCGCTCTTCGCCTCCGTGGTGCGCGCGTGCTCGGCGAGGTTGCGGTCGGCCTGGGGCGTGGAGGGTTTCGCCTTGTCGGCGGCGCGGTTGACGAACGGCATCGGCGCGTTGGTCATGTAGATCGCGACGCCGGAGGCGACCGCGAGCCCGAGCACGAGCCCGATGAAGATCCCGATCAGCGTGCCGCCGGCGGGCCGGCGCACGCCGCCCCGCGGGCGGGGCTTGTAATCCTTCACATCCGCTCCGGTGCGCTCACCCCGAGCAGCCGCAGGCCGTCGGCGAGCACCTGGCGCACGGCGGCGGAGAGCGCGAGGCGCGCGCGCCGCGACGCCGGTTCGGGGACGAGCACATGCACGGCATTATAGTAACTGTGGAAGTCGCCGGCCAACTCGCGCAGGTAGAACGCGACCTGGTGCGGCGCGAGCTCGTCGGCCGCGGCGGCGAGCACGTCGGGGAAGTCGCCGAGCCGCCCGGCGAGGGCGAGCTCCCGCGGCGCGACGAGCGACGCGGGATCGGCGTGCGCGAGCGCCGCGACGTCGGCCTCGTCGGGAAACTGGCGCCGCCACTCGCCGAGCATGCTCGAGATGCGCGCATGCGCGTACTGCACGTAGTAGACCGGGTTCTCGTCCGACTGCGATTTGGCGAGATCGACGTCGAAGGCGAACTCGGTGTCGGCCCGGCGCGAGACGAGGAAGAAGCGCACCGCGTCGCGCCCGACCTCGTCGATGAGGTCGCGCACCGTGACGTAGCTGCCGGCGCGCTTGGAGATCCTCACCTCCTCGCCGCCCTTCATCACCGTCACCATCTTGTGCAGCACGTAGTCCGGGTAGCCCTGCGGGATCCCGAGGCCGAGCGCCTGCAGGCCGGCGCGCACCCGCACCACCGTGCTGTGGTGGTCCGTGCCCTGGACGTTGATGACCTTGCCGAAGCCCCGCTCCCACTTGGTGACGTGGTACGCGACGTCGGGCACGAAGTAGGTGTAGCCGCCGTCGGACTTGCGCATCACGCGGTCCTTGTCGTCGCCGAACTCGGTCGTGCGGAGCCAGAGCGCGCCGTCGTGCGCGTAGGTCCGGCCCGACGCCGCGAGGCGCTGCACCGTGCGTTCGACGCGACCGTCGGTGTAGAGCGAGCTCTCGAGGTAGTAGTTGTCGAACTTCACGCCGAGCGCGCGCAGGTCCTCGTCCTGTTCCGCGCGGAGCTTCGCGACCGCGAACCTGCGAATCGCGTCGCTGTCGCCGAGGTCGTGGCCCGCCTCGTCCAGGTACGCGCGGGCGAGCTCGCGGATGTACTCGCCGTGATAGCCGTCCTCGGGGAACGGGTGCGGCTGGCCGAGCAGCTCCTGCGCGCGCGCGCGCACCGAGACCGCGAGGTTCTCGATCTGCTGCCCCGCGTCGTTGTAGTAGAACTCGCGCGTCACCTGCCAGCCCTGCCGCTCGAGCAGGCTCGCGAGCGCGTCGCCGAGCACGGCCTGGCGGCCGTGGCCGACGTGCAGCGGCCCGGTGGGGTTGGCCGAGACGAACTCCACCATCACCTTGCGCCGCCGGGCGCGATCCGAACGGCCGTAGGCGTCGCCCGCCTCGAGGATCGTGCGCACCACGCGCAGCTTGGCCGCGGGCGTGACGCGGAAGTTGATGAAGCCGGCGCCGGCGATCTCGGGCGGCGCGATCCAGTCCGAGGCGGGGAGCGCCGCGACGAGGTCGGCGGCGAGCTTGCGCGGCGGCGCCTTCAGCGTCCGCGCCAGCTGCATCGCGAGATTGGTCGCGTAGTCGCCGTGCGCCGGATCGCGCGGCCGCTCGAGCGTGATCGCCGCCGCGGACCCGCCCGGGGCGACGGTGACGAGCGCGCGGGTGAGGAGATCGGTGAGGTGGTCGCGGACTTCGGCGGACATGAAGGGAACGCACCCGGCCGGCGGCCGGGGACGTTCCCCGGGCCGCCGCCTCCGGTGCTGCGAGAAGGCGGCGGATTATACGGCGAGCGGCGCGCCCGGCGGCTCAGGCCGACGCCGTCGCGGGGGTCGCGCCGGCGG
>JBOIFD010000393.1:0-3175 GCA_050741515.1 Burkholderiales bacterium | reverse complement strand
CGCGCGTCGTGCCGAGCCACGCCGTCGAGCTGACCTCGGCCCGGCTGGATCGGAACGTCGCGAGCACCCTGCAGCGTCACCGGATCGCCACGGCCACGCGGCAGCAGAAGCAGGATCTCGCCGCGGTGATCCATCTGTGCGGCGCCGGGGCGGGCGACGCCTACGCCCGGCGCGGGCTCCGCCTGACCCCCGGCCAGCGGTGCGGCGATCACGACGTGCGCGGCTATCTGGAACGCGTCAACGCGATGCAGCGGGTGTTCGGGCGGCTGGCCACCGCCGGCTGAAGCCGTCGACCAGCGCACCCGTCGGAATCGCTGTCGTCCCGAACTCCCAAAATGGGTTGTATCACACCCAATATGGGAGGTAAACTGAGGCGTGACCGCGGCCGTCCGCCCCCTTGATGCCATCCTGACGAGGACCCAGCAGCGCGTGCTCGCGCTGCTCTTCGTGGGCGAGCCCGAGCGCACACTGAACGAGCTCGTGCAGCGGTCGGGCGGGGGTTCGGGCGCGATCCGGAGGGAGGTCGAGCGGATGGCTGCCGCCGGGCTGCTGCGCGAACGGCGGGTCGGCAACCAGCGCCGGTTCAGTGCGGACCGGGCGAGCCCGTTCTACCCGGAGCTGGCGGCGCTCGCGGCGAAATCGCTGGGACCGGGACCTGACCGGTCAGCCAGGCGGCCGCATCCGTCCGCAGCGCTGATGGCGGGCCGCGGCACGGTGAAGAAAGCGCTTGCCCGGCATGGGCTCGGGAATCCGCGGGTGTTCGGTTCGGTCGCACGCGGCGACGACACCGAGGCGAGCGACCTGGACCTCCTCGTGGACGCGCGGCGCGGCACTTCGCTCCTCGATCTGGTGAGGGCGAAGCACGCGATCGAGGATGCGCTGCGGGTGCCGGTCGACCTCGTCACCCTCGACGATCTCCCCGAGTCGTATCGTGCGTCGGCGCTCGCCGAGGCGGTGCCGCTGTGACGGAACCGGCGTCGCGCGACTCGAGCTACCTCGGGCATATGCTCGAGGCCATCGAACGCATCCGCCGCTACGTGGGACGCAAGCGCCGGGTCGGGTTCCTCGGCAACCCCCTGTTGCAAGACGCGGTGATTCGCAACATCGAGATCGTCGGCGAGGCGGCCGGTCGGGTGTCGCCGGAGTTCGCTGCGCGCCACCCGGAGATTCCGTGGCGCGAGATCGTCGGCATGCGCCACCGGCTGATCCACGGCTACCTGAAAGTGAATCTCGCGACGGTTTGGGAAGTCGTCGAGCGGGATCTGCCGGCGCTGGAGCCTGGCTTGCGCGCCCTGCTCGGGCGGCCGCCCAAGCCACCCGCCGCTCGGCGGATCGCGCGCAAACGGCGCGTCTCCGGATCGCGGCGTGCTCGCGACCGCGTTCCAGGGAAGCTTCGTCGCTGATTGCCCGCGAGACCCGCGCGCGTTCGAGGAGGTCGGCCGGACGGGTTACCGGGTTCGCCGCGGGTTCCGGAGCCCCGTCCGCCACGCCTGCCGGAGCTTCCTGAGCAGCCGCTCCCGGTCGCCGAAGACCTCTTCGTTGGTGAGACGGAGAACCGTCACGCCCGCCGATTCCAGCCCGCCCTCCTTGAACAGGTCCCAGCCTTTCTGCGCGGTCGATCGGTGGTAGCCGCCGTCGACCTCGATCGCGAGCCGAACCTCGGGAAAGTAGAAGTCGACGATCCACCGCCCGCCGCAGACCCACTCGCGCCGGAACCGCCCGTCGAGCGCACCGTCCTTCAGTCCGTTCAGGATCGCCGCCAGCGCGCGCTCGGCGCGGGTCGGATGCTCGCGCCGCTCGTCCGCGATCAGGCGCAGCGTTTCCGCATCCGGGAGCGTTCTTCGCCGGCGGAGCCTGGGGATCATCGCGTCCGGCAGTGTGCCGGACGCGCTGGCTCAGGCAGTGAGCCTCACCCGGCCGGCGCTACTGCGTCCGCAGCCGCGGATCGAGCGCGTCGCGCAGCGAGTCGCCGAAGAGGTTGAAGCCGAACACCGCGAGGCTGATCGCGAGCCCCGGGAAGATCGCCATCCACGGCGCGGACTCGGCGAACTGCACCGCCGCGCCGCGCAGCATCAGGCCCCACGCCGCGGTCGGCTCCTGCACCCCGAGGCCGAGGAACGAGAGCGACGCCTCGAGCAGGATCGCCTCGCCGAGGAACGCGGTCGCCAGGATGAGGATCGGCGCCATGACGTTCGGGAGCATGTGGCGCAGGATGATGCGCTTGTGGCCGAACCCGGCCGCGCGCGCCGCGTCCACGTAGGGCATCTCGCGTACCGCGAGCGCGCTCGCTCGCACGACCCGCGCGCAGCGCGGGATCATCGGCACCGCGATGGCGAGGATGACGTTCTGGGCGCCCGTGCCGAGGATGGCGACGACCGCCAGCGCGAGGATGATGACCGGAAACGCGAAGAAGACGTCCATCACGCGCTGTACGAGGAGGTCCACCCGGCCGCCGAAGTACGCGCTGGAGACTCCGATCACCGCGCCGAACGTGGCGCCGAGGAACGACGCCCCCAGGCCGACCATCAACGCGGTGCGCGAGCCGTAGATGATGCGCGACAGCACGTCGCGGCCGAAGGCATCGGTGCCGAGCCAGTGCCCGGCGTCCGGCGCGCCCAGCATCGCGGTGTAGTCGGTCGCGAGCGGGTCGTACGGCGCGAGGAGTCCCGCGGTCGCCGCCGTGACGACCATCACGACGACGATAAAGGCGCCGATCGCGCCGAGCGGCCGCTGCCGCACGAAGTCGCGGACCGAGGACGTCCAGCGCGCCCGCGGCGCCAGCGCCTGGGTCAGCTCGTCGACGGTGCGCGGGGTGACGGCCATGTCAGCGGTAGCGGATGCGCGGGTCGAGCCAGCCGTAGGCGATGTCGACCAGGAAGTTGATCGTCAGAAAGAACGTCGCGACGAGCATCACGAGCGCCTGCGTGAGGGTGTAGTCCCGGCGCGAGATCGACTCGACGAACAGCATGCCGAGCCCGTTCAGGTTGAACACCTGCTCGGTCACCACCAGCCCGCCCAGCAGGAACGCGAACTCCAGGCTGATGATGGTGAGCACCGGCAGCATCGCGTTCTTGAGCGCGTGCCGCGACAGGATGAGCTTCAGCCACAGCCCCTTGGCGCGCGCGGTGCGGATGTAGTCCTCGCGCAGCACCTCGAGCATCGCCGAGCGCATCAT
>JBOIFD010000392.1:0-22081 GCA_050741515.1 Burkholderiales bacterium | reverse complement strand
GCGTGCTCGTGACGGTCACCTCGGGCCAGGGCTCGATCCCGCGCGAGGCCGGCGCGAAGATGCTCGTGACCGTCGACGCGATCCACGGGACGATCGGCGGCGGCGAGCTCGAGTTCCAGGCGACCGGGCTCGCCCGCGACCTGCTGCGCGAGGAACCCCTTGTCAAAGGGGTCGGGAAGCGCAGCGAACCGGGGGATTTCCAGACCAGGCGCTTCCCCCTGGGGGCGGACCTCGGCCAGTACTGCGGGGGTGCCGCGAACCTGATCTTCGAGCGAGTCTCCCCCGGCGCGGAATGGGTCGGCGCGCTCGCGGCGTGGCAGGAAGCCGGGGATCCGTGCGTTCTCGCAACGCCGGCGGCCGGGGGCGGCCGCCTGCTCGTGCGCGCGAACGATGCCTGGGGGAGCCTCGGCACCGGGGCAACGGACGCGGGCGCGGTCGCGATCGCGCGCCGGCTCCTCGCGGAGGCCGACCGCACGCCGCGGCTCGTCACGCTGGAGGACCGCACCGCGGTCCTGCTCGAGCCGCTCCAGCCCTCCGACTTTCGGGTCGTCGTGTTCGGGGCGGGGCACGTGGGACGCGCGCTCGTGCGCGTCCTGGGCACGCTGCCCTGCCGCGTGACGTGGGTGGACGCTCGCGCCGGCGAGTTCCCGCCCGACGCCGCGGACAACGTGCGCATCGCCCTCACCGCTACCCCGGTCGCCGAGGTCGCGGCCGCGCGGCCGGGCGCCTGCTTCCTCGTGATGACGCACAGCCATGCGCTCGATCTCGAGCTCGTCGCGGCGATCCTGAAGCGCGGCGACTTCGCGTACTGCGGCATGATCGGCTCGCAGACCAAGCGCCGCACCTTCGAGAAGGGGCTCGCCAAGCACGGCGTGCCGGCGGCTGCAATCGCCCGGCTCACGTGCCCGATCGGAATCCCGGGCATCAAGGGCAAGGAGCCGGGGACGATCGCCGTCGCGGTCGCCGCGCAGCTGCTCGAGCAGCGGGGCGTGGCCGGGCGCGCGCTGAACGCCGCCGCCGAAGCCTGACGCGAGGGAGGGGAATGCCAGCCGCCGGACCGGGCGGGACGCCGCGCTTGGCCCTGAGCGGCATTCGCAAGGCCCATCCCGCGGTGGTCGCGAACGACGGGATCGACCTGGGGTGGTCAGCCTTTGGGCCGCAGGTCGATCACCCGCTTCGCCTTGCCCTGCGAGCGCTCGACCTTGCCCGGCTCGACCACCTTCACCGTGGTCGTGACGCCGATGTACGACTTGACGTTGTGCTCGAGCGCCTTCGCTTCGGCGGCGCGCTCGGCCTCGTTCAGCGGCGCGCTCAGGTCGCCGCGGGCCTCGACGACGACGTCGAGCGTGTCGAGCCGGCCTTCGCGCCGGACCTCGAGAACGTAGTGCGGGGCCAGCTTCGACTGCTTGGTGATCAGCTCCTCGATCTGGGTCGGGAAGACGTTCACGCCGCGGATGATCAGCATGTCGTCGCTGCGCCCGGTGATGCGCCCCATGCGCCGCATCGTGCGCGCGGTGCCGGGCGCGAGCGCCGTCAGGTCGCGCGTCCGGTAGCGGATCACCGGCAGTGCCTCCTTGGTGAGCGAGGTGAACACGAGCTCGCCCGCCTGGCCGTCGGGCATCGCCTCGCCGGTCGCGGGGTCGACGATCTCGGGATAGAAGTGGTCCTCCCAGATCGTGAGGCCGTCCTTGGTCTCGATGCACTCCTGGGCCACGCCCGGCCCGATCACCTCCGACAGCCCGTAGATGTCGACGGCGGCGAGGCCCATCCGGCGCTCGATTTCTTCGCGCATGCCCTCGGTCCAGGGCTCGGCGCCGAAGATCCCGACCCGGAGCGACGAGCGCTTCGCGTCGAGGCCCTGGCGGTCGAACTCGTCGGCGATCGCCAGCATGTACGACGGCGTGACCATGATGATGTCGGGCTGGAAGTCGTTGATGAGCTGCACCTGCCGCTCGGTCATCCCGCCGCCGAGCGGGATCACGCACGCGCCGAGCGTCTCGCCGCCGTAGTGGGCGCCCAGGCCGCCGGTGAAGAGGCCGTAGCCGTACGCCACGTGCAGCTTGTCCGTCGAGCGCCCGCCGGCGGCGCGAATCGAGCGCGCCATCACGTGCGACCAGGTGTCGATGTCGCCCTTGGTGTAGCCGACCACGGTCGGTCTCCCGGTGGTGCCGCTGGACGCGTGGACGCGGACGATCCGCTCCATCGGCACGGCGAACATGTCGAACGGGTAGTTCTCGCGGAGATCCTGCTTGGTGGTGAAGGGGAGCTTCGCCAGGTCCTCGAGGCGCTTCAGGTCGTCCGGGCGGACCCCGTGGGCGTCGAACTTCTTGCGGTAGTGCGGCACGTTCTCGTACGCGTGCCGCACGCTCCACTTGAGCCGCTCGAGCTGGAGCGCGCGGAGCTCGTCGACGCTGGCTTTCTCGATGTGCTCGAGCTGGTCGTGCGTGCCCATCTTGTCCTCCTTCTGCAGGGACGGGAGAGTCAGGGCGGAAGCTCGTCGTCCGGCGCGACGATCTGCCCCTCCAGGCGGAACGACTTGCCGCGGAAGAGCGCGATCCGCTCGCCGTCCTGGTTGGTCACCGCGATGTCGTAGACACCGCTCCGTCCGCGGCGATGGCGCTCCTCGCCGACCGCGCTCAGCACGTCGCCGAGCCGGCCCGGGGCGAGAAACTCGATCGTGGCGCCCTGGGCGACGGTGACGTGGTTGTGGCTGTTGCAGGCGAACGCGAAGGTGCTGTCGGCCAGCGTGAAGATCATCCCGCCGTGGCAGAGGTCGTGGCCGTTGACCATGTCCTTGCGGACGGTCATGCGCATCCGCGCGTAGCCCGGACGGATCTCCTCGAGCACGATGCCGAGGGCCTGCGAGGCGTGGTCGTTCGCGTACATGGCGCGCCCGGCGGCGGCGGCGAACGCCTGCGCGGAGCGCTCGCTCCTGCTCACCGGCCCTTGAACCTCGGTGCGCGCTTCTCCATGAACGCCCCCACCCCCTCGCGGTAGTCGTCGCTCCGGCCGAGCTCGCGCTGGAGATCACGCTCGAAGTCCAACTGGGCGTCGAGCGTGTTGGCACCCGACGCGTAGATGGCGCGCTTGATCTCGCCCAGACCCTTGGTCGGCCCGGCGGCGAGCCGTGCCGCGAGCGCGCGCGCCTCGTCCATGAGCTTCGCGTCGTCGCTGCACTTCCAGATGAGCCCCCAGCGCTCCGCGTCCTCCGCGCCGAGCTTGTCCCCGAGCAGCGCGAGCCCCATCGCCCGCGCCGTGCCGACGAGTCGCGGCAGGAAGTACGTGCCGCCCGAGTCCGGCACGAGGCCGATCCTGCAGAACGCCTGGACGAAGCTCGCCGACCGGGCGGCGAGCACGACGTCGCAGGCGAGCGCGATGTTCGCGCCGGCGCCGGCCGCGACCCCGTTCACGGCGCAGACGACCGGCTTGGGCAGCTCGCGAAGGCTGCGGATGAGGGGGTTGTAGTGGGTGCTGATCGTGTAGCCGAGGTCGACCGGCGCGGCGCCGGCAGCGACCACGCGGTCGGAGAGGTCCTGTCCGGCGCAGAACCCGCGTCCGGCGCCGGTGAGCAGCAGCGCCCGGACGTCATCGCTCCGCCTCACCTCGACGAGCGCGGCCCGCAGGCGCTCGTGCATCTCGGAGTTGAAGCTGTTCAGGCGATCGGGACGGTTGAGCGTCACGACGGCGTAGCCGTCCTGCGCTTCGACGAGGACGCTGCTGGGCTGGGCCATGCGGGCTCCGGCGGGAAACCGCGCGCACGACGCGGGCGCGCGCAATGCGCCGGTTAGGATACCGGAAATCCTCCGGGTTTTCGCGCGCGGCGCGCTACGGGCGCTTGAGCTCCGCCGGCGAGATGAGCACGCCGAACTGCTCGCACCAGATCACGACGCTCCCGTACTTCGCGGGATCGACGCCCGCGGGCACCGGGTAGTTCTGGCTGCCCTTGAACGCCTTCAGCCGCCCGAGGTCCACGAACATCGTCTTCGCCACGGCGGTGGACGGCGTGACGTCGCGCTCGGGCACGAGATACACGTGAAATTTCGGTCCTGGCCCGACCTCGAAGTCGGCCTCGAGATGGACCAGATTCTCGTAGGCGGTCACGCCGCCCTTCCCGTGGTGGATCGGGTCGGAGGGATTCGCGTGGATGAACATGCCCTTGGCGACGACCCGTCGCGACGCAATGTCGTCCACGCGTTCCGCCGCCACGATGTCGGCGAGGAAGACGTACGGATACACGAAGATCCCGGCGGCGAATCCCGCGATGCCGCCGAGCAGGCCGCCGATCACGAACACGAGAATCCATTTGACCATGGCGCTCCTTGGGTCGCTCGCGGCAGTTCGAACCTTACGGGAATAGGAACAATCGCGCTGATGTTAATGCTAAACGCCGGCGGCTCCCTGGAGGCCAGGGAGCGCGGCGAACCTCTGGAGGACTGCAATGACCAGGTTGAGCTTCGGTGTGGTTGTTTCCGGCGCGCTGCTGACGGTTGGTTTGAGCGGCATGGCGCTGGCCCAGCAATCCGGCATGAGCTTCTTCATCACCAGCGCGGGCTCGGGGAAGGGGGCAGACTTCGGCGGGCTCGCGGGCGCGGACAAGCACTGCCAGGCGCTCGCCGCCGCAGCGGGCGCCGGCAGCCGCACGTGGCGTGCGTATCTCAGCGCCCAGGGTTCACCGGCCGTCAACGCCCGCGACCGCATCGGCAAGGGTCCGTGGCAGAACGCCAAGGGCGTGGTCGTGGCGAAGAACGTCGCGGACTTGCACGGCACCAACAATCTGACCAAGCAGACCGCGCTGAACGAGAAGGGCGGGGTCGTGAACGGGCGGGGCGACTCGCCCAACCAGCACGACATCCTCACCGGCTCGCAGGCGGACGGCCGGGCGTTCGCGGGCAGCGACGACCGGACCTGCGGGAACTGGACCAAGAGCGGCGAGGGCGCGGCAATGGTCGGGCATCACGACCGCATGGGTTTGCGCGACGACGAGCCCTCCCGCTCCTGGAATGCCTCGCATCCGTCCCGCGGCTGCAGCGACGATGCCTTGCGCGGCAGCGGTGGGGCGGGGTTCATCTACTGCTTCGCCAGCAACTGATCCGCGCGGCCCGCGGGGGGCGATCGCTCAATTGCGCATCAAGCCGTTCAGCTCCGGCGTGGTCAGGGAACGGTCGAGATAGCCGAACGTCCCCTGTTCCTTGACCTCCCGCGCGGCTTCGGCGAGGCCGCTCATCGCCGCGCGGTACAGCGAGGTCGCAAGGCTGATCCGCCTGACGCCCGCCGCCTCGAGCTCGGCGACGGTGAACGACTTTCCCCTGATGCCGACCATGAAGTTGATCGGCTTCGACACGGCGGCGCAGACCGCGCGCACGGCCGCGAGGTCGGGCAAGCCCGGCGCGAACAGCACGTCCGCCCCCGCCCGCTCGAACGCCTGCAGGCGCTTGATCGTGTCCTCGAGATCCGGGTTGCCCCGGAAGAAGTTCTCGGCACGGGCGGTCAGCGTGAACGGGAAGGGGAGAGCCCGCGCCGCCTGCGCTGCCGCCGCCACGCGCTCGGTCGCGTGGCCGATGTCGTAGAGCGGCTTCTCCTTGTCGCCGGTCGCGTCCTCGATCGAGCCGCCGACCAGCCCGACCTCGGCGGCGAGGCGGATCGTCTCGGCCGCGGCCGCCGGTGCGTCGCCGAAACCCTTCTCCAGATCGGCCGACACGGGGAGGTCGGTCGCCAACACGATCGCGCGCGCCTGCGCCAGCGCCTCCTCGCGCGTGACCTGGCCGTCGCGGCGGCCGAGGATGCCCGCCGAGGCGCCGCTCGACGTCGCCAGCGCCTGAAAGCCGAGCCCGGCGAGGATGCGCGCGGAACCTGCATCCCAAGGGTTTGGAATCACGAACGCCCCGGGTCCTTCGTGCAGCGCTCTGAAGCGGGTGGCTTTCTCGGTCTGGGTTGCGGTCATGGTGATCTCCGTGTGCCGCGGCGCGGGCTCAGAGCCCGACCGACTCGGCGACGAGCTTGCGCAGCTCCTTGACCAGGTCCTTGCGCGTGCGGGCGTAGCGGGCGTCGTCGATGACGTTGGCCATCTCGTAGGGGTCGCGCTCGAGGTCGTAGAGCTCGTCGACGCCGTCCTTGTGCACCCAGTGGATGAGCTTGTGGCGCTCGGTGCGCACCGCCTTGTAGCTCATCCCGACGATCCACGGCCAGGCCGACTCGTTGAAGTACTCGACCAGGAACGACTCGCGCCACTTCCTTCCGCGGCCCTTCATCAGCGGCACGAGCGAGCGGCCCTGCACGTGGGCGCCCGGTTTGCCGCCGGCGAGCTCGATCATCGTCGGCGCGATGTCGATCGCCAGCACCATTTGCGCGAAGGTGCTGCCCGGGGGGATGCGCTTCGGGTAGCGTACGAAGAACGCGGTGCGGATGCCTTCCTCGTAGGCAAAGCGGCGCTCGGCGCCCAGGCCGTGCTCGCCGAAGAAGAAGCCGTTGTCGCCGAGGAACACGATGCAGGTCCGGTCCAGCTGCCGGGTCTCCTCGAGCGCGGCGAGCAGCCGGCCCATGCCCTCGTCCACCGAGGCCATCATGGCCGCGCGCTCCCGCACCTCCTCCTGCGTACCGACGTGCATCGCGTCGAGGAACGCGCGGCTGGAGGGCTGGCTGCGCAGCTCGAACACCTCGTTCCACGCGGGCTTCTGCTGCAGCACCTCCGCGAGCGGGCGCACGCTCGGGCGCATCGGGTAGACCGCGCCCCGGTACAGGTCGCGGTGGCGTTCGGGCAGCACGTAGCCTTCCATCGTGCCGACGTCGATCGTGCCGTCCTCCCTCTGCTGCACGTCGGGATGCACCGCCTTGTGCGCGAGGAAGAGGGCGAAGGGCCGCTTGCGCTTGCGGCGCACGTAGTCGACGGCGCGATCGGACAGCAGGTCGGAGACGTAGCCCTCGACGGCGCGCTCCTCGCCGTTCTCCCACAGCACCGGGTTGGTGATCCTGCCCTGGCCGCGGAAGCTCACCCAGTGGTCGTAGCCGGGCCGCGGGCGGGCGTCGTTGCCCATGTGCCACTTGCCGATGTGCGCGGTCTCGTAGCCGAGGCTCTGCAGCGCGAGGTGGTAGTTGGGCAGGCGATGGCTCATCGCGTCGCGCCCGACGTTGTCGATGATGCCGTGGCGGCTCGCGTACTGCCCGGTGACGATCGAGGCGCGGTTGGGCGAGCACAGCGGCGTGGTGTGAAACGCATTGACGAACTTCGCGCCCTCGTTCGCGAGGCGGTCGATGTTCGGGGTCTTCATGTACGGGTGCCCCGAGGCGCCGGTCTCGTCGAAGCGCAGGTCGTCGATCAGGATGACGATCAGGTTCGGCTTCATCGTGGTCCCGAGCGGCGGCGCGCCCTGCGGTCAGTTGATCCTGATGCGGATCGGCTTGGCGGCCAGGTCCGGGCGTGGGCGCCGGCCGCGGCGAAGGCGAGACAGAGCGGGGCGAGCGCCCGCGCGAAGCGCTTGAACATGGTCTCCTCCCTTTGTTGTTGCGGCGGCCGGAGCATTTCACAGACGCCGGCGGCCGGCAAGCACGTTCAGACAGCCTCGATCGCGAGGGAATAGCCGGGCGGCCGGTGTCCCTGGTTTCGCGTCGCCACTCGGAGACGCAAGCGAGTCTACGGGCAGACTACCGTTCGGACGTGCGCATTGACGCTTCCCCAGTCGGCGTAGAAGACGAGAAGGGCGCTGACGTGCTCATACTTTCCCTTGCGATTGTCGCCCCACCCGAACGACACGAATTCAGTAGCGGTGACCGTCTTGTACTTCCCGCGGTCGTCAAGGGAGGCGTTGCAGTCGTCCTTCAAGAATACCTCGACGCGGTTCCAGTTTATCTGTCTTCCGGTTCTTGTATCGAAGACATATACGGTGCTGACGAAGTCGGTGTCACAAGTGTCGAAGACGTCGCATCGCCACTCGTGCTTCCACGTTTTCGCTCGGAGCTGGAAATCGGTCGGGGTCGGGCGCCCTCCGGGAGACGGAACGCTGGATCGGACGTCGGAGAACCCGTACCTGAAGGTGTCGCTGGTCGCGACGGTGCTGCAACCGGACGAGAAGATGGCGAGCCCGAACAGACACGCGATCAAGGAGACGGCACGGAAGAGGGTCATGTGGTTTCCTTTCTGTCTCGCTGTGAGTGGCTGGTGGAGAGTGATGGCACGTGACAGTGAAGGGAGTTTAGCGCTCGCGCTCAGCGACGGGCGCAACGCCGCCACCATAGTGCGTGCTTGATCGACGGCCGCGGCAACAAAGTGTCGGGGCGCGACGACAAGGGCCGCGTTGCCTGGAGCAAGACGACCGCAGCGATTGGGCGGGACTACGCCGCCGCGTGCAGCAGCGGGGCTTCCTGACGAGTGGGGTGCTCCATCAGCGCGAGCAGCGCGGCGAGGGAGAGCAGGTCGGCGCGGTTGTGGTCGAGCACGCGCTCGAGCAGGCTGCCGTCGCCGCGCTCGAGCCACCGTCGCCAGGCGCCCGGCGCCTCGGCGCCGGGCAGATCGTTGACGCGCTCGAGGCGCAGCGCTTCCGCCTCGGCGGTGCGGAGGCGGCAATCCGGCCACCCGGCGCGCAGCAGCCGACGCGTGGCATGGAGCAGGTCCAGATGGGGAACCTCCCGGACGCCGAGATCGGAGCCGGCGAGCCGGGCCCGGGCCCTGAGCAGCGGCAGATCGAACGACTTGCCGTTGAAGGTGACGAGCGCCGCGGCGCGGGCGAACCGCTCGCGTACGCGGGCGATCAGCGCGGGCTCGGCCGCGAAGCTCGCGATGAGCCACTGGACGAGACCGAGGGACGCACCCTCGATCGACGCGACCCCGACGACGAACGCGACCGTCCCGGTTCCGCCGGCGAGCCCGGTCGTCTCGGTGTCGAGGAAGAGCAGCGAGTCCGGCGCGATGGGATTGTCCAGTCGCGCGATGGTTCGCGCAGCGGCGGCGAGACGACGGCCGCTCTCGATCGAGACGTCGCCGTGACGGCAGGGCAGGGCGAGCGACCGGGAAAGCTCCACGAGGTCCGGCGCGACGACCGTGCCGCCGAGCGAGGCTGCGAGCGCCTCGGCGGTCGGCCGCCGCGCCGGAACGTTTCCCACCCGCAGCCGGTCCAGGCGCTGACCGAGCGACGCCGCCGCGGCGGCGCGCGCTTGCGCCTTCTCCCGGAGGCGGGCGAGCTGAAGCTGGAGATCGAGCCTCATCGAGCCTCGGCGCCAAGCAGCAGCGCCAGCACCTTGAGCGCCGCGTCTTTCGTCGACCGGCCCCGGTCGCCGGCGGGCAGGACCGGGCCGACGCACGCCGGACAGCCGTGCCTGCAGGCGCATTGCGCGACGAGCTCGGTCGCGCGCTCGATCACCTGCCGGCGCAGATCGAAGAGGGGCGCGGCGATGCCGATTCCGCCGGGATAGTTGTCGTACAGATAGAGCGTCGGGCGGAAGGCCCGGCTCGTGTCCGCCAGCTCGGCCGCGGCCCCGTCGAGCGTGCGGGGCTCGGCGCGACCGTCGGCGCCGGCGGCCGCGACCCACGCGCCTTCGGGCCCACCGTCGCCGACCGCATGCCCGATGTCGCGCGGCTCGGCGGCCGAGAGCAGGACCGCGATCCGGTGCACCGCGTGCGCCGCACCGAGGAACCCGTCGAGCGCGTCGAAGCGGGCCGGGAATGCCTGCTCGAGCGCCCGCGGCTCGGCTTCCCACCACAGCGCGGTGGTGTGCATCTCCTGGTCGGGCAGGTTCACCCGTCCGTAGCCGACGTTCTCGTGGGTGTAATAGCGGATCTTCTTGAAGCCCGCGACGCGCCGGACGACGTGGACCTCGCCGTGCGCGGCCCGCGCGGTGGCGCTCGCGTCGCGCGCGAACTCGTCCAGCACCTTCAGCTTCGTGTAGTCGATCGCGTCGGTGTAGTAGTCCGCGTTCGTGGCGCGGACGAACGCCTTGCGCCCGACCCAGTCGAGCTTCTCCACCTGCCACGGCGCCGACTGCACCATGTGGATCGCGCCTTCGTAGAGCGTCGCGGCGGCGCCCGAATAGTCCACCTCGGCGATCACGTCCTTGCGCCCGCCGGTGACGTCGATGACGGTGAAGTTGCCCTCCGCGATCGAGCGCAGGGAGACCGCGTTCGCCGGATAGCTGTCGGCGATCCAGTGCCAGCGGGTCCCCTCGCGATGGACGACGCCCTGTGCGGCGAGATACCCGAGCGCGTCGTCGAGCTTCACCCCACCGAAGGTCTCGCCGTCGGCGAACGGCAGCTCGAACGCGGCGCAGCGGACGTGGTCCATCAGGATGAGCAGCTGATCGGGGTCGATGCACGCGTGCTCGGGGTTCGCGCCGAGGAAGAACTCCGGGTGGCGCGCGAGGTACTGGTCGAGGGGGTCGCTCGTGCAGACGAGCACGCCGACGGCGGTCCGTTGCCGCCGCCCCGCGCGGCCGAAGCGCTGCAGCGCGCCGGCGACCGAGCCCGGGTAGCCGTTCAGCACGCAGGCGTCGAGCGCGCCGATGTCCATGCCGAGCTCGAGCGCCGAGGTCGACACCACGCAGTCGAGGTGTCCGGCGCGCAGCTTTGCTTCCTGGGCGCGCCGCGCGGTCGGCAGATAGCCGCCGCGATAGGCGGCGACGCGAGCGGGCTGGCGGGGGTCGCGGTCGAAGACATCCTTCAGATACTTGGTCAGGACCTCGACCTCGAGCCGGGAGTTGGCGAAGACGATCGTCTTCAGCCCTAGCTTCACCGCGAGCCGGGCGATGCGGGTCGACTGCGAGCGGGCCGAGGCGCGGATGCCGAGGTCGGCGTTCAGCACCGGCGGATTCCAGACCAGCAGATGCTTGCGTCCCTGCGGCGCGCCGGACTCGGTGACCGCCCGGACCGGGCCGCCGAGGAGCTTGGCGGCGAGCTCGGCAGGATTGGCGATCGTCGCGGAGCAGGCGACGAAGACGGGGCGGGAGCCGTAGAACCTGCAGACCCGGCGCAGGCGGCGGACGAGGTTGGCGACGTGCGACCCGAACACGCCGCGGTAGGTATGCAGCTCGTCGATCACGACGAAGCGCAGGCCCTCGAAGAACTGCGCCCACTTGGTGTGATGCGGCAGGATCGCCTGGTGGAGCATGTCGGGATTCGAGACCACGATGTCGCCGTGGGTGCGGACGGCGCGGCGGGAATCGCCCGGCGTGTCGCCGTCGAAGGTGTAGGCGCGGATGCCGAGCTGCCCCGCGGCGTTGAGCTCGAGGATCTCGCTGACCTGATCCTGGGAGAGCGCCTTGGTGGGGAAGAGGTACAGCGCCTTCGCGCCGCGCTTCAACGCCGCGTCGATGACGGGCAGGTTGTAGCAGAGGGTCTTGCCGGAGGCGGTCGGCGTGACGACCACCGTATCGTGGCCCGCCGTGACGTGGGCCCACGCCTCATGCTGGTGGCTGTACAGCTGCCGGATGCCCCGTCTCTCGAGCGCCGCCCGGAGGCGGGGATCGAGCGCCTCGGCGAGCGGCGCGTAGCGCGCTTCGCGCGCCGGCGTGACCGCCTCGCCGACGATGCGCGCGCGATGGTCGCGCTTGAGTGCTTCGACCAGCGCCTCGGCCGATCGGGGCGGCCGCCGGAGCCGCGCGCGCGCGTCGGCGGGGGACGGCTCGTTGAAGAGGTCCTGCGTGCCTTCGAAGAATGCCCCCATGCTGCCGCTCCCTCGGATCCGGGTGGAGCGAAGGATGCGGCAGGCGCAGGCTCACAGGGTGAGCCAGCGCCGCCGAAAGCTAGCGGACGACCTCGCGCATGATGTCGACGATCGTCCGCGTGCGGCGCTCGACGAGCAGCACGTCGCGCCCGAGAATCAGGCGCGCGTAGCCGGGCGGCAGGTGCGGGAGCTGGTGGTCGAGCGCGTAGGGCAGCGGGCGGGTCGGAACGCCCCGCGGCACGCGCTCGCGGATGAGCAGGGGTTCCCGGCCGGCCTTCGCGCCGTTCGCGGCGCCCGGGGCACTTTGACGGCGGAAGAAGTGGTCGATCGTCCGCCGGTCCTCGCCGGAGAAGAGAATCGCACGCTCGGTCGCGTTGGCGGCGGCCATCGCGGGGTAGACCTGTTCCATCCGCACCGTCGCAGCGGCGGGGCCGGGGGCGAGGGCGCACAGAATGGCAGCAGCGAGGAGCTTCCGAAACACTTGATTGTTTTGCTTGTGACGCGGCGGGAGGGATCGTACCGGCCCGGGCCCTGAGCGGTTTGTCAAAAGTTTCCTCTTTTGCAACCGAATGTTACGGTTGCCGGCCCAATTCCACATCCGACCGGGGGTTTCCAGGACCCGCCGCCTTGACGCAGAGGAGCCGCGTCCGGGCGAGGTCGACGCCGTGGAGTGCGAAGAACGCCGGGTCGTGCGCCGGGACGACCCGCTCGGTCACGATCATCCGGATGTCGCGTACGTCGAGCATTGCCGTGCGGCCCGCCGCCACCGTCAGCCCGCGCGCCATCGGGCCCCGGGCGACCGCGAGTCTTTTCGTCATCCGCGAAGGGCTTGATTGCCCGCCCGGCAAGAACCATCTATCGTCGGAGGGCCCGCCCCGGCCGAGGGGGCCGAGTCGAGATCGTACCCGAGGATGCTCATGCAATCGCGCGACCCGAAGAACCGGTGGATGTGGGCGGACGCCCTGGAGATGCTCGACGAGGCGACCCGCCTGCAGCGGCGGTTCTTCGAGATCAGCGTCCGCTCGACCGCGGCGCCGCGCTGGGAACCGCCGGTGGACGTGTTCGAGTCCCAGGACGAGGTGTGGTTCTTCTACGCCCTGCCGGGGGTGCCGGCGGCCCAGGTGGAGGTCGCGCTCGACGGCGCGGAGCTCGTCGTGCGCGGCGAGCGCAGCCTGCCGCCGGTAGCGCACACGACGACGATCCGCCGGCTGGAGCTCCCGCACGGCCGGTTCGAGCGCCGCGTGGCGCTGCCGAAGGGCCGCTACGACCTGATCGCGCAGCAGCTCGACCAGGGCTGCCTCGTGATCGGCCTGCGCCGGATCGCGTGAGTTGCGAAAGGTGGAAGAGATGGATCTCGAGAGCAACCAGGCGATCGAAGCCGAGGAAGTGACGACGACGCTCCCGGCCCGCGCCGGGCCGCCGGCGCTCGCCATCCCCGAGGACGCGCTGATCGTCCTGCCGGTGCGCAACCTCGTGCTCTTCCCCGGGATGATCCTGCCGGTGGCGATCGGCCGCGAGAGCTCGGTCGCGGCGGCGCAGGCGGCGGTGAAGGGCGACCGTCCGATCGGGTTGCTGCTCCAGCGCCAGGCCGACGTGGACTCGCCGCGCCCGGAGGATCTGTACCGGATCGGCACCGTCGCGCAGATCCTGCGCTACATCACCACGCCCGACGGCTCGCACCACGTCGTGTCCCAGGGCGAGGGGCGGTTCCGCGTGCTCGAGTTCCTCGACGGCTACCCGTTCCTGGTGGCGCGGGTCGTGCGCTTCCCCGCCGAGGCCGAGGAGGGGAAGGAGATGGAGGCGCGGCTCCATCAGCTCCGCGAGCGCGCGCTCGAGGCGCTGCAGCTCCTGCCGCAGACGCCGCCGGAGCTGGTGCAGGGGGTGCAGGGCTTCACCTCGGCCGGGCAGCTCGCGGACATGATCGCCGGGTTCATGGACCTCAAGGCGCCGGAGAAGCAGTCGGTGCTCGAGATCGTCGACGTCTCGGCGCGCGTCGACCGCGTGCTCGAGCTGCTCTCGCACCGGATCGAGGTGCTGAAGCTCTCGCGCGAGATCGAGGGCAAGACCAAGGCGACGATGGACGAGCGCCAGCGCGAGTACGTGCTGCGCGAGCAGATGCGCCAGATCCAGAAGGAGCTCGGCGAGGGCGAGAGCACCGCCGCCGAGCTCGCGGAGCTCGCGAAGACGATCGAGGCCGCCGGCATGCCGGAGGAGGTCCAGGCGCACGCGAAGAAGGAGCTGAAGCGGCTGGAGCGCATGCCCGACTCGTCGACCGAGTACTCGATGGCGCGCACCTATCTCGACTGGCTCGTGGAGCTGCCGTGGAAGGCGGAGAAGCCCCCGGTGCTCGACATGGGGCAGGCGCGCCGGATCCTCGACGAGGACCACTACGGCCTCGAGAAGGTGAAACGGCGCATCGTCGAGTTCCTGGCGGTGCGGAAGCTCGCCCCCGAGGGGCGCTCGCCGATCCTGTGCTTCGTCGGACCGCCCGGGGTGGGCAAGACCTCGCTCGGGCAGTCGATCGCGCGCGCGCTCGGCCGCAAGTTCGTGCGCGTGTCGCTCGGCGGCGTGCACGACGAGGCCGAGATGCGCGGTCACCGGCGCACCTACATCGGGGCGCTGCCGGGAAACATCATCCAGGCGATCAAGAAGGCCGGTACGCGCGACTGCGTGTTCATGCTCGACGAGGTCGACAAGCTCGGCCAGGGCTTCCACGGCGACCCGAGCGCCGCGCTGCTCGAGGTGCTCGATCCGGAGCAGAACAACAGCTTCCGCGACAACTACCTCGGCGTGCCGTTCGATCTGTCGAAGGTGGTGTTCATCACCACCGCCAACGTGCTCGACTCGATCCCGGGCCCGTTGCGCGACCGGATGGAGATCATCCATCTTCCCGGCTACACCGAGGAGGAGAAGCTCGAGATCGCGAAGCGCTATCTCGTCAAGCGCCAGCTCGAGGCGAACGGCCTGAAGGCCGACCAGGTGCAGATCGGCGACGCGGTGCTCGCGGCGATCATCCGCGACTACACGCGCGAGGCGGGCGTGCGCAACCTGGAGCGCGAGATCGGCGCGGTGCTGCGCCACGCGGCGGTGCGGATCGCCGAAGGCGCGCCGGTGCCGGTGCGGATCGACGTGCCCCAGCTCGCGGAGATCCTCGGGCCGGCGAAGTTCGAGTCCGAGGTCGCCCAGCGGACCAGCCTCCCGGGGGTCGCCACCGGGCTCGCGTGGACGCCGGTCGGCGGAGACATCCTGTTCGTCGAGGCGAGCCGCACGCCGGGCACCGGCCGGCTGATCCTGACGGGCCAGCTCGGCGACGTCATGAAAGAGAGCGCGCAGGCGGCGCTGACGCTCGTCAAGTCGCACGGCCCCGCGCTCGGGATCGACGTGGCGGCCCTGGAGAAGAGCGACATCCACGTCCACGTTCCCGCAGGCGCGATCCCGAAGGACGGGCCGAGCGCGGGGGTCGCGATGTTCACGGCGCTGACCTCGCTCCTCACCGGCCGTCCGGTGCGCAGCGACACCGCGATGACCGGCGAGATCTCGCTTCGCGGCCTGGTCCTGCCGGTGGGCGGCATCAAGGAGAAGGTGCTCGCGGCGATGCGCAGCGGCATCGCGACGGTGATGCTCCCGGCGCGGAACCGGAAGGATCTGCAGGACGTGCCGGAGGGCGCGCGCGAGCGGCTGAAGTTCGAGTGGCTGGAGACGGTCGACGACGCCGCGGAGCGCGCGCTCGACCAGGCCCCCTTGTCAAAGGGGGCCGCGAGCGAGGAGGCGGGCGGGGGAATTTCCAGGATCGCCTGAACCGGGCCCGTGCGGAAGATCACGTCGGCACTGTTCGCGGCGGCCGCGATCGCAGCCGCCGGCGCGGTCTTCGCGCTCGAGGTCAGCGGTGGCGAGGATGCGCGCTGGGTGGGCGGCGGCATCGGTGAGAGTGAGCGCGTCGACATGCTGATGCTGCTCCCGGACTTCAACCTTCGCGTCCTCACCGTCGCCGAGAAGTCGGGCGCGTATCTCGCGGGTGCCAAGGTGGTGGTGCGCGACGCCGCCGGCCGCGTGGTGCTCGAGACGGCCATCGACGGGCCGTTGCTGCTCGCGCGCCTCCCGCCCGGGAAGTACGAGGTGCAAGCGACGTACGGCGGCAAGGCGCAGGCGCGCACGTTCACGATCCCCACCAGCGGTCGACGCGAGCTGTTCCTCTACTGGGCGGTGCCGGGCGTCGAGACGCTGCCGAAGGGAGAAACGCCGTGAAGGCCGTTGCCGCGAGATCCGCGCGCGCGTCGTCACCCGCGGAACGGCCGGACAAAAAAGACGGCCCGTAGGGCCGTCAACAGGGAGGAAGAGCGCGATGACCAGCGCTCTCGGAGGTAAGGGGCCTTGCTGGTTTGACGACCAGCGCGCCGGCAACGCTACCTCAGGGACATTGCCGCGCCATGAACCTGACCACGTTCAATATAGTGAGACGCATGCGCGGACTCAATCCTGCCGTTCCCCCTGGACCCCGGCCCAAGGTCCCGTGAACGTCGCGTCTCCTCGCCGCGACGGATGATGTAACTCGTTCAGAGAAATGAAAAATCCGCCGCCTTCGCGGGGCGGCCGGTGGCGATGACGGGCCCGGGGCTAGGCCAACTGGCCTAGTCCTTCGGGACCATCCCGGGCCGGTGCTGGACGGCGCCGCTACCACGCTGGCGACGTGCGACACGGGGGTTCCTCGAGCCGGACGCTTACAGCAGCTCGAGCACCTGTTCCGCGTGATTCGCCGTGTCGGGGGAATCGATCACGTGCGCGACCCGGCCCTCTTCGTCGATGATGAACGTGACCCGCTCGGCGAGTCCGAGCATCCCGCGCAGCGCCCCGCCGACCCCGCCGCCGATCGTGCCGTAGGCGCGGGCCACCGCGCGGTCGGTATCGGCGAGGAGCGGAAAGTTCAGCTTGTGCTTCGCCGTGAACTTCCGGTGCGAGGCCACATCCTGCGCCGAGACCCCGAGGATCGCGGCGCCCCTGGCCAGGATCTCCTCGTTGTGGTCGCGCAGCGAGCACGCCTGGGCGGTGCAGCCGGGCGTGTCGTCCATCGGATAGAAGTAGAGGACGAGCTTCTTCCCGCGGCAGCCCTCGCGGCTCACCCGCGACCCGTCGGTCGTGAGCCCCGAGAAGTCCGGAGCCTGATCACCCGCCTTCGGTCGTGGCATGGCTCAGAAGTGGATGCCCCGCATCAGGTTCGACATCGCGATCATGCTGATCTCCGGTGGCGAGCCGGGGGAATTCTAGCGGAACGGCATCGGCGAGCGCCCCGTTCGCGGTGCTAAACTCTCACGCGCCTAGGGAGGACGCGATGTTCCTGGAGAGCCACCTCGAGAGGCTGGTCGCCAAGGTCCGTGGGACGCAGCCGGTGCCGCTGCGGCTCAAGCTCTGGAGCGGACGGAGCTACGAGCTCGGCCCGGAGCCGACGGTTACCGTCACGATCCCCAAAGCCTCGGCGCTCCGCTACTTCGTCTCGCCGGACCTCGGCAAGCTCGGGGAGGCGTACGTCGAAGGGCACATCGACCTGGACGGATCGGTCCACGAGGTGTTCCGGGTCGGCGAGCGCTTCGCCCGCGTCGCCGCCGACGGCGGAGCGCTCGCGCCGCTCAGGAAGGCCGTCGCCCACACCAAGGCGCGCGACCGGAAGGCGATCGAGTACCACTACGACGTCTCCAACGACTTCTACGCGCTGTGGCTCGACCGGCGGATGGTGTACTCGTGCGCCTACTTCAAGCACGCGGACGACACCCTCGATGCGGCGCAGGCGCAGAAGCTCGATCACATCCTGACCAAGCTCGCGCTCAGGCCGGGCGAGCGCCTGCTCGACATCGGCTGCGGCTGGGGGGCCCTGATTCTCCGCGCGGTCGAGAAGTTCGGCGCGCGTGCGGTCGGGATCACGCTGTCGCGGAACCAGCACGAGTACGTGCGGGCGCGGATCCGCGAGTTGGGGATTGCCGACCGGTGCGAGGTGCGGCTCCAAGACTACCGGGACGTGCCGGAGGAGGGCGGGTACGACAAGATCGCCAGCGTCGGCATGTTCGAGCACGTCGGCTTGAGCAATCTCGCCGCCTACTTCCGGAAGATGCACTCGCTCCTCAAGGACGGCGGGCTGGCGCTGAACCACGGGATCACGTCGGTCGATCCGGAGAGCCGCGCGGTCGGCCTGGGCGCAGGCGACTTCATCGGCCGCTACGTCTTCCCGCACGGCGAGCTGCCGCACATCGGTCTGGTGTTGCGCGAGATGGCCGCCGGCGGCTTCGAGGTGGTCGACGTCGAGTCCCTGCGGCGTCACTATGCGCTGACCACCGCGCTGTGGGCGAGCCGGCTCGAGGCCCAGCACGCCAAGGCGCGCGCACTCGCGGGGGAGAAGCGCTACCGGATCTGGTCGGTCTATCTCGCCGGCTGCGCCCACGGCTTCGCCCACCACTGGATGAACATTTACCAGGTGCTTGCCTGCAAGGACGGCGGGTCGAGGCCGAACCCGCTCCCGCTCACCCGGGATTTCATCTATCGGCCGAGTTGACGCCGCGGGCCCGCTTCGGCACACTCGGCCCATGACTTTTTCCTGGCTCATCCGCCGACGTCGCGCCGCGCCTCCCGCGAGGCGCCCGTGCGCGCGACGACGATGAGCGGCAGCACTTGAGTCGACGGTCGAAGGCCACGGGCAGACCCCGTGGCCTTCGTGTTTTCACCTGCCGGACGGACATCGCAAATGCAGCTCTCCGACTTCCCGCTGAACGCCCTGATGGAGATCACCTCGCGGCCGCCGCTCGTTTTCGTGCGCGGCGAGGGCGCCTGGATCCACGACCACCAGGGCCGCAGGTATCTCGACTTCGTGCAGGGCTGGGCGGTCAACTGCCTCGGCCACAGCCCGCGCGTCATCGTGGACGCGCTCGCCGCGCAGGCCGCCAGGCTCATCAACCCCGGCCCGGCGTTCTGGAACGAGCCGAGCGCACGGCTCGCGCAGCTCATCGTCGCGCAGTCGTGCTTCGACCGTGTGTTCTTCACGAACACCGGGGCCGAGGCGAACGAGGGCGCCATCAAGCTCGCCCGCAAGTGGGGGGCGAAGTTCAAGGGCGGGGCATACGAGATCATCACGTTCGACCACGCATTTCACGGACGCACGCTGGCGACCATGGCGGCGTCGGGGAAGGCCGGCTGGGACAAGCTGTTCGAGCCGAAGGTGCCGGGATTCCCGAAGGCCGCGCTGAACGACCTGGCTTCGGTCGAGCGGCTCGTGAGCGAACGGACGGTGGCGGTGATGGTCGAGCCCGTCCAGGGCGAGGCCGGCGTCCTGCCGGCGAGCGACCAGTTCCTGCAGGCCGTGCGCGCGTTCACGCAGGCCCGGCGCCTGCTCCTGATCGTCGACGAGGTCCAGACCGGCATCGGCCGGACCGGGAAGCTCTTCGGCTACGAGCACGCCGGGATCGAGCCGGACATCATGACCCTCGGCAAGGGGATCGGCGGCGGCGTGCCGCTCGCGGCGCTCGTCGCCAGGCAGGCCGCGTGCTGCTTCGAGCACGGCGACCAGGGCGGGACCTACAACGGCAATCCGCTCATGACCGCCGTCGGCTGCGCGGTGATGGAAACGCTGCTCGCGCCGGGATTTCTCGACGGCGTCGCCGCGCGCGGGCGCGAGCTCACCGGCGGGCTGCAGCAGCTTGCGGCGAAGCACGGCCTCGGCGAGGTGCGCGGCCGCGGGCTGCTCGTCGCCCTCGACCTCGGTCGCGAGGCGGGCGCGAAGGTCGTGGACGCGGCGCGCGAGCGCGGGCTCCTGATCAACTCGCCGCGGCCCGAGACGCTCCGCTTCATGCCGGCGCTGACGACCACGAGCGCGGAGATCGAGGCGATGCTCGGCCTCCTCGACCAGGCTCTCGGGAGCGTGCTCGCCCGCTAGTGCGGGCGTCGCGGGCGCTCGGCGAGCAGCGCGTCGAGCTGCTTGCGGCTCTCCTCGAGGTGCGGGTTGAGCCGGAGTGCGATGTCGAGGACGAACGCGGCGTCGCCGCCGCGCCCGTTCGCGATGCAGAGCTCGGCGAACGACAGCATCGCGCCGAAGTGGCGCGGCTCGAGCGCGAGCGCGTGGTGGAAGTCGCGCACGCTCTCTTCGTCGCGGCTCTGCATGTAGTAGAGCGTGCCGCGCTTGTGCCAGGCCTCGGCGAAGCCGGGGTGGAGGGCAACGAGGCGCTGGAGGATGCGTTCGGCGACCGCGAAGTCGGACGCGACGATCGCCCGCGTCGCACGCTCGAGCTCGGCGGCAGCTCGGGCGTCCGGATAGGTCATCCACAGCCGCCAGATCTCGTCCTGGGTCGTTTCCGCCGACGGCGCGGAGGCGAGGTCCGCAAGCCGGCGCAGCAGGGCATTGAGCCCGCGATGCAGGCGGTGCGAGGGCCGCCGCCGGGGCGAGGTCGAGATCAGCTTCAGCGTCTCGGGGTACATGAGCACTAATCTACGCGCGGCCGCTGGCCGCTAGTGCGCCGTCCTGCCGGTTTCTGCGGCAAGTTCCTCGAAAACCGTCCGGACGGCGCCCAGATGCGGGTTGATCCGGAGCGCAGCGTCGAAGGCGAACAGCGCCGCGGCGCGGTTGCCGTGGCGCAGGCAGATCTGGCCGAACCCGCAGATCGCCCCGAAGTGTCGCGGCTCGAGTGCGAGCGTCCGGCGGATGTCCTCCACGCTCTCGTCGTCCCGGTTCAGCCGGAAGCAGAGGGTCGCCCGCTTGTTCCAGGCCTCGGCGTAGTCGGGGTGCGCCTGGACGAGCTCGTCGAGGATCGCCTCGGCCTCGGCGGGGTCGTGGGCGGCAATGGCTCGGGTCGCGCGCTCCAGGCTCTCTTCGGCCGTCGGGTCCGCGTGCGACATCCAGGCGGCCCAGATCAGGGTCTCGATCCGGCTTGCCTCCGGCGCCCCCGGGGCGCGCGCAAGCTCGGCGAACAGGCCGTCGAGGCGGCGTGGCAGCGACCGCGCGGGCTTGCGGCCGGGCAGGGAGAGGATCAGCTTCAGCGTGTCCTCGAGCACGGGGAGAGTGTACTCAATGGAAGTCGCGCGAGCGGGTGGCGAGCCGCCCGAGCAGCGCGCTGTGATCGACGAGCCTGCGGGCGACGAGATGGACGACCTCGCCTTCGCGCTCGATCACGCCGTGCACCGTCATCAGCTGCGCGCCGAGCAGCTCCCGGCGCTGGCGTTCGCCGAGGTCGCGCCAGACGACGACGTTGACGTAGCCGGTCTCGTCCTCGAGCGTCACGAACACGACGCCCGCTGCGGTGTCGGGCCGCTGGCGGCCGGTGACGATCCCGCAGGCGCGCGCGAGGCGGCCGTGCGGGAGGCTCCGGATCTCCTCGGCGGTGGCAAGCCGCATCCGGCGCAGCCGGTCGCGCAGCAGAGCGAGCGGATGGCGGCCGAGCGTCAGGCCGAGGCTCGCATAGTCGGCGACGAGGCTCTCGCCCTCGGTCGGCGGACGCAGGCGCGGCGCCGCGTCGATCACCGGCGCATCGCGGAGCAGCCCCGCCCGGGTCTCGATCCCGGCGACATCCCAGTACGCGAGCCGCCGGTGCTCCGCGAGCGAACTGAGCGCGCCGGCGGCGGCGAGGCACTTGAGGTCGCGCTGGTCGAGGCGCGCGCGGCGCGCGAGCTCGCCGACGCTCGTGAAGGGCCGCTCCCGCCGCGCGGCGGCGATTCGTTCCGCGCCGGCCTGGGAGAGGCTTTTGACCATGAGCATGCCCAGCCGCAAGGCCGGAACCGGGGATGCCTCCACCGTCTCCAGCGTGCACTCCCATTCGCTTGCGCCCACGTCCACCGGCCGCACCGCGACGCCGTGGCGGCGGGCATCCTGGACGAGCTGCGACGGCGCGTAGAACCCCATCGGCTGGCTGTTGAGGAGCGCGGCGCAGAACGCCGCCGGGTGATAGTGCTTGAGCCACGACGAGACATAGACGAGCAGCGCGAAGCTCGCCGCGTGCGACTCGGGAAACCCGTACTCGCCGAAGCCGAGGATCTGGCGGTAGATCTGCTCTGCGAACTCGCGCGTGTAGCCGCGCGCGAGCATGCCGTCCTTCAGGCGGCGCTCGAACGGCTCGAGCCCCCCTTTGCGCCGCCACGCCGCCATCGCGCGGCGCAGGCGATCCGACTCGCCGGGGGTGAAGCCGGCGGCGACCACCGCGAGGCTCATCACCTGCTCCTGGAAGATCGGCACGCCGAGGGTGCGCTCGAGCACGGCCCGGACCGCCTCGCTCGGGTAGCTGACCGGCTCGAGCCCCTGCCGGCGCCGCAGGTACGGGTGCACCATGCCGCCCTGGATCGGGCCGGGGCGCACGATCGCCACCTCGATCACGAGGTCGAAGAAGCTCGCCGGCCGCAAGCGCGGCAGCATCGCCATCTGCGCGCGCGACTCGATCTGGAACACGCCCAGCGTGTCGGCGTGCTGGATCATC
>JBOIFD010000391.1:0-13950 GCA_050741515.1 Burkholderiales bacterium | reverse complement strand
CGCGTACTTCGAGAACGCCGCGCGCGAGGTCGACGCCGACCGCGGCGACGCCGGCGGGGCGCCGCTCGAGGAGGGCGAGGCGGTGCGCGTGGTCAGCGGCGGAGGTCTCGCGGCGTGACCGGGGAGGCACCCGTCAGCCTGGCCGGCCGCCCCGACTTCGAGGCGATCGCGGCGTGGGTGGCCCCCGCCGCCACGGTGCTCGACCTCGGCTGCGGCGACGGGCTGCTGCTCAAGTTCCTCGCGGCGTCGCGGGCGGTGAAGGGCTACGGCATCGAGATCGCCGACGAGAACGTGCTGGCGTGCGTGGCGCGCGGCGTGAACGTGATCCAGGGCGACCTCGAGCGCGGCCTGCAGGGGTTCGACGCCGGCTCGTTCGACTACGTGATCCTGTCGCAGACGCTGCAGGCGATGCGCCACACCGAGGCCATCGTGCTCGAGATGCTGCGCGTCGGACGGCAGGCGATCGTGACCTTTCCGAACTTCGGCCATTGGCAGGCGCGCTGGCAGGTGGCGTTCGGCGGCCGGATGCCGGTGTCGAGGACGCTGCCTTACGAGTGGTACGACACGCCGAACGTGCACCTGTGCACGATCCGCGACTTCGAGCGGTTCTGCGCCACGCACTCGATCCGGGTCCTCGAGCGGCTCGTGCTGCACGCCGGAGAGCGCGTCTCGCTCCTGCCGAACCTGCTCGGGAGCCTGGCGGTGTTCCGGTTCGAGAAGCTGCACTAGGCGCCCGGTCCTTGGACCCGCAACCGAAGCTCCTCAAGTCCAAGCTCTTCTGGGTCGCGGTCCTCTACTTCTCGGAGGGCTTCCCGCTCGGCGTCTTCTACGAGCTCTTCCCGGTCTGGTTCCGGCAGCAGGGCGTCGACCTGCGGTCGATCGGCGCGATCAGCCTCCTCGGCCTCGCCTGGACGCTCAAGTTCCTCTGGGCGCCGGCGATCGACCACTACCGCGGCCACCGCTACTGGATGGCGACGGTCGACCTCGCGATGGGCGCGGTGCTGCTCTGGCTCGCGTTCCTCGCCGGCTTCGGGCCGTGGGTGTGGGCGGCGATCGCGCTCTTCACGCTCCTCTCGGCGACGAACGACATCGCCATCGACGGCTACACGATCGAGCTCCTCGACCGCAACGAGCTCGGGCTCGCGAACGGCGTGCGGATCGGGCTGTACCGGGTCGGGATGCTCGCCTCGGGCGGGGTGCTGATCCTGTCGGACTGGATCACCTGGCCGGGCGCGTTCGCGTGCGCGGCCGCGGTGCTCGCGGCGTGCGCGATCGCGGTACTGTTCGCACCCCGGGAGCGCGTCATCGAGCGGGTGCGCCAGGCGACGCTCGGCGCCGAGCTCGCGCGGATCGCGGCCGATCCGAAGCTCGCCGCGATCGTGGCCGCGTTCGCGCTCGGCGTGCTCTGGCTCGTCGACCAGGCGGCCGGGTGGTCGCCGGGGCGTCCGGCGTTCTGGGGCATCGCGCTCGGCGCAACAGGCGCCGCGCTCGCCGTCTGCTGGCTCGGCGGCCGGATGCTCCGCGACCCGGTGACCCGGTCGCCGGCCCCCGAGCAGGGGCCGATGTTCGGGGCGCTGATGGGGCTCCTCGCGCGGCCGCACATCTGGCCGGTGCTCGCCTTCATCCTCATCTTCAAGCTCGGCGACGCTTCGATGGGCTTCATGGTGAAGCCGTTCTGGGTGGACGCCGGCTTCAGTGCGACCGAGATCGGGCTGGTCTCGGTGAACATCGGCCTCGGGCTCTCGATCGCCGGCGGGCTCGTCGGCGGCTGGTACACCGACCGCGTCGGGATCTTCAAGGGGCTCTGGGTGCTCGGGCTCTTTCAGGCGCTCTCGAACCTCGGGTACGCGATCGCGGCATTCCTGATCCCGTACGGCACCGGCATCGCTCCGGAAGCCCTCCACCGCGTGGTGCTCTATTCGGCGAGCGCGGCCGAGTCGTTCACCGGCGGCCTCGGTACCGCCGCGTTTCTCGCGTTCCTGATGGCGATCGTCGACAAGCGCCACTCGGCGACCGAGTACGCGCTGCTCTCGTCCGTGTTCGCGCTCTCGCGCTCGGTCGCCGGCTGGGCGAGCGGGTTCGGTGCGGAGGCGATGGGGTACGCGCCCTACTTCCTGCTCACCTTTTTCCTGGCGTTCCCGGCGTACCTGCTGCTGCCGTGGGCGCGGCGGATGCTCGACTCGAGATCCTAGTCGTGGTGCGCGTCGCGCCGTTGATTTGACCACCGAAAGCCGGTAGCCTCGGATCCGTCTCCCGGGCGCGCACGCGGCGCCCGGCCGATCCGTCCCCACGTTCGAGGATTGCCCATGAACGACCAAGTCCAAACCGACAAGCTCGTCGCCGATCTGAAGGTCGTCATCGCCGACGCCGAAGAGCTCCTGCGCGCGACCGCCAGCACCGCCGGCGAGAAGGTCTCGGCCGCGCGCGCGAAGATGGAAGACAGCGTGCGCGTCGCGAAGGCAAAGGTCGCGCAGGCCCAGGACGTGATGGTCGACCAGGCCAAGGCCGCCGCGCAGGCGACCGACGACTACGTCCATGCGCACCCGTGGAAAGCGGTCGGGTTCGCCGCGGCGATCGGCGTCATCTTCGGCATGCTGATCTCCCGCCGGTAGCATGCCCTCCGAGGCGGGCGCGCCCCGCCCCCCAGGACTGTTCGACTCGGCCGCGCGCCTCGCGCGTACGGCGCTCGGCCTCGTGCGCACCCGCCTCGAGATTCTCGCGACCGAGATCGAGGAAGAGCGCATTCGCATCACGCAGCTCGCGCTGCTCATCGCCGGTGTCGTCTTCTGCGTGCAGGTGGCGTTCATCCTCCTCGTCGTGCTGCTGGTCGTGCTGCTCTGGGACTCGCACCTCCAGGTCGTGCTCGGCGCCCTGGGCGGCGGCTTTCTTCTCGCCGCGCTCGCCGGCCTGGTGTGGCTCCGCCACCTGGTGCGCTCCCGCCCGAAGCCCTTCGCGAGCACGCTCGCGGAGCTCAGGAAGGACCAGGATCGGCTGGGAGGCGGCGGGTGAACCCTCGGCTCGCCGGGATCCGGGCACGGCGCGAGCTGCTCCTCGCCCGGTCGGCCGTGCAGCGCGAAGCACTCGCGCTTCTCGTCCAACGTGCGCGCGCACCGCTCGAGCTCGCCGACCAGGGCATCCGGATCGTGCGGTACGCGCGGGAGCATCCCGGCGCCGTCCTGCTCGCGGTCGCAGCGCTCGCCGCGCTTTCCCCGAAGCGCGCGTTCGGCTGGGCGCGGCGCGCGGTCCCGTTCTGGCGCGGGTATCGCCGGGCAGCGGAGGCGATCGGGCGTCTCACGGTCTGACCGATCGCGCCGGGGCCTCGCCCGGGGCTACAGGGTCCAGTCGTAGTCGATGGTGAGCGGCGCGTGGTCCGAGAAGCGCTGCGCCTTGTAGATCGACGCCTTCACCGCCTTCGCGGCGATCCCGGGCGTCGCGATCTGGTAGTCGATGCGCCAGCCGACGTTCTTCGCCCACGCCTGGCCGCGATTCGACCACCACGTGTACTGCTCCGGCCGCGGGTCGAGCCGCCGGAACACGTCGACCCAGCCGGCCCGCTCGAACACCTCCGTCAGCCAGGCGCGCTCCTCGGGGAGGAAGCCGGAGTTCTTCCGGTTCGAGCGCCAGTTCCGGAGATCGATCTCCCGGTGCGCGATGTTCCAGTCGCCGCAGAGGATGAACTCGCGTCCGCTCGCCGCGAGCCGTCGCAGCTCGGGCATGAACTCGTCGAGGAACCGGAACTTCGCCTGCTGCCGCTCGGTGGAGCTCGAGCCCGACGGCAGGTAGACGGAGACGACGGACAGCGGTCCGAGGTCGGCGCGGAGCAGCCGCCCCTCGGGATCGAACTCTCGGCTTCCGAACCCGGTCGCTACCGCATCGGGCTCGCGGCGGCAGTACAGCCCGACGCCGCTGTAGCCCTTCTTCCGGGCGAAATCGAAGTGGCCCCTGAGCCGGCCTGGCACGAGGATTGCACGGGGCAGGTCGTTTTCCTGGGCCTTGACCTCCTGCATGCACACGCAATCCGCCCGCTGCCGGCCGAGCCACCGGAGGAATCCTTTGGCAACCGCCGAGCGAATGCCGTTGAGATTGACGGTTATGACGCGTAACATGTTGAAATCTGCAGGAAAAATTTCCATCCCTCGGAACGTGGGCGAGCGCCTTGACCGCCGGAGCTTCATCGCCTTCGCAATCGACTGCGGGGTGCTGCGTTTCGGCAGCTTCCTGACGAAATCCGGCAGGTCTTCGCCGTACTTCCTCGACGCCGGGCTGTTCAGCACCGGGGCGAGTCTCGGCCGGCTCGCGGAATTCTACGCAGCCGCGATCCGCGCCTCCGGGGTGGCGTTCGACATGCTGTTCGGCCCCGCCTATAAGGGAATTGCGCTCGCGACCGCAACCGCGGTCGCGCTCGCCCGGGAGGGCCGCGACGTGCCGTACGCGTACAACCGGAAGGAAGCGAAGGACCATGGCGAAGGCGGGGTGGTCGTGGGTGCGCCCCTCGCCGGGCGCGTGCTGATGATCGACGACGTGATGACCGCGGGCACCGCGGTGCGCGAGTCGGTGGCGATCATCCGGGCCGCCGGCGCCGTTCCCGCCGGCGTCGCCGTGTGCCTCGACCGGATGGAGCGGGGCACGGGCGAGCTGTCGGCCGTGCAGGAAGTGGAGCGTCGTCACGGGATCCCGGTCATCGCGATCGCGACTCTCGACGACCTCGTCGGATACCTGCAAGACACGCCGCAGCGCGAGGAGAGTCTGCGAGCGATCGCCGCATACCGCAAACAATACGGAGTCTCGAACCATGCTTAGCGGACGCCTGCTCACGTTCACGTTACTCCTCGGTGCGGCTGCGGCCGCGGCGCCGGCGGCGGCGCAGAAGCTCTACAAGTACACGGACCCCGTCACCAGACAGACGGTGTACACGGACAAACTCCCGCCGGGCGTCGCCGGCAAGGCGAACGAACAGCTGAGCCCCCAGGGGACGGTGATCCGGCGGACCGAAGCGGCCCTCACACCCGAGCAGATCGCGGCGAAGGAAGCCGAGCGCAAGCGCAAGATCGAGGAGGAGCTGGCGGCGAAAGAAGAGAAGCGCAAGAACATGGCGCTCCTGAACACCTACCCGAGCGAACGGGAGATCGAAGAGGCCCGCGCGCGCGCGATCAACTCGAACGAGGAGGCGGTCAAGGAGGCCGAGCGGAGGGTCGCCGAGGCGCAGAAACGCAAGCAGACTCTCGCCGCCGAAGCCGAGTTCTATGCCAAGCGGCCAATGCCGGCGCAACTCCGGCAGGAGATCCGGACGAACCAGGTGGAGATCGAGTCGCAGAGCGAGCTGCTGGCGAAGAAGAAGAAGGAAATCGAGACCATCAACGCGCGCTACGACGAGGACCTCCGCCGCTATCGCGGGCTCGCCAAGGCGGGGCTCGCCCCGGTGGCCGCGAACCCGGATCCGGCGAAGAAGTGATGCGCGTTCAGCGCGTCATCCCCGCGAAAGCGGGGATCCAGCACCCCCTCACCCGCCGAGCTTCTTCCGCAGCAGCTCGTTGACCTGGGCCGGGTTCGCCTTGCCCCGGGTCGCCTTCATCACCTGGCCCACGAGCGAGTTGAACGCCTTTTCCTTGCCCGCGCGGTAGTCCTCGACCTGCTTCGCGTTCGCGGCCAGCACCGCGGCGACGATCGCCTCCAGGGCGCCCGCATCCGAGATCTGCCTGAGACCTTTGCGCTCGATGATCGCGTCGGCGTCGCCCTCGCCCGCCCACATCGCGTCGAAGACCTCCTTCGCGATCTTGCCGGAGATCGTGCCGTCGTGGACGCGTGCGAGGAGCCCGGCGAGCCCGGCCGGGCCGACCGGGCTGCGGGAAGGATCCAGGTCGGCGTCGTTGAGCTTGGCGCTCAGCTCGCCCATGACCCAGTTCGCGACCGGCTTCGCGCCGACGCCGAGCGGAACGGTCGACGCGAGGGTGCGCTCGAAGTACTCGGCGAGCTCCCGCGACTGGGTCAGGGTGATGGCGTCGTACGCGGAGAGTCCCAGCTCGGCCCGATAGCGGTCGCGCTTCGCCTCCGGCAGCTCGGGCAGCCGCGACCGGATCTCCTCGATCCGCTGCTCGCTCACCGCGAGCGGGGGCAGGTCCGGATCCGGGAAGTACCGATAGTCGTGCGCGTCCTCCTTGGTCCGCATCGAGCGCGTCTCGTCCCGGTCCGGGTCGTAGAGCCGCGTCTCCTGGACGATGCTGCCCCCGCCCTCGAGCACCTCGATCTGGCGCCGCGCCTCGTGCTCGATCGCGTGCTGGAGGAACCGGAACGAGTTGAGGTTCTTGATCTCGCAGCGGATGCCGAGCTTGGTCTCGCCGCGCCGCCGCACCGAGACGTTGGCGTCGCAGCGGAACGACCCCTCCTGCATGTTGCCGTCGCAGATGTCGATCCAGCGCACGAGCGAATGCAGCGCGCGCGCGTAGGCGACCGCTTCCGCGGCCGAGCGCAGCTCGGGCTCGGAGACGATCTCGAGCAGCGGCGTGCCGGCGCGGTTGAGGTCGATCCCGCTCATCCCCTGGAAGTCCTCGTGGAGGAGCTTCCCGGCATCCTCCTCGAGGTGCGCCCGCGTAAGCCGGATGGTCTTCTCGCCCGCGTCGGTGAGGATCGTGATCGTGCCGCCCTGGACGATCGGCACCTCGTACTGGCTGATCTGATAGCCCTTCGGCAGATCGGGGTAGAAGTAGTGCTTGCGCGCGAAGATCGACGTGCGGTGGACGGTCGCGCCCACCGCGAGCCCGAACCGGATCGCGCGCTCCACGGCCCCCGTGTTCGCGACCGGCAGCACGCCCGGCAGCGCGATGTCCACCGCGGACGCCTGCGTGTTCGGCGCCGCGCCGAACGCGGTCGCCGCGCCGGAGAACATCTTCGAGCGCGTCGAGAGCTGGGCGTGGGTCTCGAGGCCGATGACGGTTTCCCATTCCATCGCCGGGACCCTCAGGCCTTCGCCATCTCCGGCATCCTCAGATGCCAATCGGTCGCGCGCTGATACTGGTGCGCCACATTGAGCAGCCGCGCCTCCGCGAAATAGTTGCCGGCGAGATGGAGGCCCACCGGCAGCCCGCCGGCGCCGAAGCCGCACGGGATCGACATGGCGGGCAGGCCGGCGAGGTTCGCGGCGGTGGTGTAGATGTCGTTGAGATACATCTTCACCGGGTCCGAGGATTTCTCCCCGACCCGGAACGCCACCGTTGGCGACGTCGGACCCAGGATGACGTCGCAGCGCTGGAACGCCGCGACGAAGTCCTGCGCGATCAGCCGGCGCACCCGTTGCGCCTGAAGGTAGTAGGCGTCGTAGTAGCCGTGCGACAGGACGTAGGTGCCGACGAGGATGCGGCGCTTCACCTCCGGACCGAACCCCCGTCCGCGCGTCCTGCAATACATGTCGGCGAGGTCCGCGTGGTCGGGTGCGCGGTAGCCGTACCGCACGCCGTCGTAGCGCGCGAGGTTGGACGACGCCTCCGCCGGCGCAATCACGTAGTACGCGGGCACCGCGAGGCCGGCGTTCGGAAGCGCCACCTCCACGGTCGCGGCGCCGAGCTTGCCGAGCGCGGCGATCGCGTCCTCGACCGCACGGCGAACGTCGTCGTCCATCCCCGGGCCGAAGTGCTCCCTGGGCAGGCCGACGCGCAGCCCGGCAAGCGGTCGCCCGAGCTCCCGGGCGTAGGCCTCCGGCGGGCGCTCGAGGCTCGTGGCGTCGCGTGGATCGAACCCCACCATAGTGTCGAGCAGCAGCGCGAGGTCGGCGGCGGTCCGCGCGAACGGGCCGCCCTGGTCGAGGCTCGAGGCGAAGGCGATCATGCCGTACCGCGACACCAGGCCATAGGTCGGCTTGATGCCCGAGACGCCGCAGAGCGCGGCGGGCTGGCGGATCGAACCCCCGGTATCGGTCCCGGTCGCGCACGGGGCGAGCCGCGCGGCGACCGCCGCCGCCGACCCCCCGGACGAGCCGCCGGGCACGAACGCCGTGTGCCAAGGATTTCTCACCGGCCCGTAGTGGGAGCTCTCGCTGGACGAGCCCATGGCGAATTCGTCCATGTTGGTCTTGCCCAGGAGCACCGCGCCGGCCCGGTCGAACCGCTCGACGACGTGCGCGTCGTAGGGGGCGACGAAGTCGGCGAGCATTTTCGACGCACAGGTGGTCCGCCACCCCTTCGCGCAGAAGAGGTCCTTGTGCGCGACCGGGACCCCGGTGAGGGGACCCCCCTCGCCGCGCGCGATCCGGGCGTCGGCGGCCCGGGCCTGCGCGAGGCTCCGCTCGGGGTCCACGGTGATGAACGCGTTGAGCTGCCCCTGGGCGCGCGCGATGCGGTCGAGGAAGACCTGCGTGAGCTCGACGCTCGACACCCGCCGGGCCGCGAGCGCGGCGGCGACCTCGGTGAGAGCGGCTTGGAACACGGGCGCGGGCGATGGTGATAGGTGGCTGGCGGGTCAGGTGTTTTCCCCGCCAACCGCCGTCACTCGATGACCTTCGGCACGCGATACAGGCCGGCCTCGACCGCGGGCGCGATCGACTGGAAGAGCGCGCGCTGGTCGGTCTCGGTCACCGCGTCGTCGCGCAATCGGAGCGTGACATTCTGGGCATGGGCCATCGGCGCGATGCCGGCGGTCGCGACCGCCTGGAGCTGCTCGACCAGCCCGAGGATGCCGTTCAGCTGTTGCTGCACCGCCAGCAGCTCGCCGGCGGTCACCTCGACCCGGGCGAGATGAGCGATCCGGCGGACGTCATCCAAACTGAGGGGCATCGTGATTTTCGACGTAGAACAACGGTTTAGAAGTCGGTATTATAGTCGCTTCGCGTATCGCCCCCGCGCCTCGGGGCCGCCATTGGAACAACGACATACATGCTCGGATTTCTGCGCGCGTATTTCTCCGACGATCTCGCCATCGACCTCGGCACCGCGAACACCCTGATCTACGTGCGCGGCAAGGGCATCGTGCTCGACGAGCCCTCGGTCGTCGCCATCCGCCAGGAAGGCGGCCCGCAGGGGAAACGCACCATTCAAGCGGTCGGCAAGGAAGCCAAGCAGATGCTCGGCAAGGCGCCGGGGAACATCACCGTGATCCGGCCGATGAAGGACGGCGTCATCGCCGACTTCACCGTGACCGAGCAGATGCTCAAGCAGTTCATCAAGAAGGTGCACGTGTCGCGGCTGCTCTCGCCCAGCCCGCGCATCATCATCTGCGTGCCGTGCGGGTCGACCCAGGTCGAGCGGCGCGCGATCCGCGAGTCGGCGATCGGCGCCGGCGCCTCGCAGGTGTACCTCATCGAGGAGCCGATGGCCGCCGCGATCGGCGCCGACCTGCCGGTCGCCGAGCCGACCGGCTCGATGGTGGTCGACGTCGGCGGCGGCACGACCGAGGTCGGCGTCATCTCGCTCGGCGGCATGGTCTACTCCGGCTCGGTCCGGGTCGGCGGCGACAAGTTCGACGAGGCGATCATCAACTACATCCGCCGCAACTACGGCATGCTGATCGGCGATGCGACCGCCGAGAACATCAAGAAGGAGATCGGCTCCGCGTTCCCGGGCTCCGAGGTCCGCGAGATCGAGGTCAAGGGCCGCAACCTCGCCGAGGGCATCCCGCGGAGCTTCACCATCTCCTCGAACGAGGTGCTCGAGGCGCTGACCGAGCCGCTCAACCAGATCGTCTCGGCGGTGAAGTCGGCGCTCGAGCAGACGCCGCCCGAGCTCGGCGCCGACATCGCCGAGAAGGGCATGGTCATCACCGGCGGCGGGGCGCTGCTGCGCGACCTCGATCGCCTGCTCATGGAGGAAACCGGGCTCCCGGTGATCGTCGCCGAGGACCCGCTGTCGTGCGTGGTGCGCGGCTCGGGCAAGGCGCTCGAGAAGATGGAGAAGCTCGGCGCCAACATCTTCACGAACGAGTAACGGGTGGTGGGTTGCGGGTGACGGGCCGGCCGGCGCCCGGGCCGCCGGCTCACCCGTTCGCGCATCACCGATCATCCATTCCCCATGGAGCACGCGCCGCCCCAGTTCTTCCACCGTGGCCCGGCTCCGATCGCGCGGCTCGCCTTCTTCGCGCTGCTCTCGGTCCTGCTGATGGTCCTCGACGCGCGGTTCCGGTACGCGGAGCCGCTGCGCCAGGCGATCGCCCTCGCCGTCTACCCGATCCAGCAGCTCTCGATCGCCCCGGTCTCGGCGCTCGCGCGGACGCGGGAGTTCTTCGCCAGCCGGGCGGAGCTCCGTCGCGAGAACGCGGAGCTCCGCGCGGAGAAGCTGCGGGACGCACAGGAGATCCTCGCGCTCGAGGCGCTGCGCAGCGAAAACGAGCAGCTGCGGGGGCTGATCGGCGCGCGGCAGAAGCTCCCGGCCCGCGCGATCTTCGCCGAGATCGTCTACGCGGGCCGCGACCCGTTCAGCCGGAAGGTCATCGTCGACCGGGGCAGCCAGCAGGGCGTGACCGCCGGCCAGGCGGTGATCGACGCGGCCGGCGTGCTCGGCCAGGTGACGCGGGTGCAGCCGCTGCTCGCCGAGGTCACGCTCCTCACCGACAAGGACCACGCGATCCCGGTCCAGGTCCTGCGCAACGGCCTGCGCGGCGCCGCGTATGGCTCGGGCGACGGCTCGACCATGGAGCTTCGCCACATGGCGCCGAATGCCGAGGTCGAGAAGGGCGATCTCCTCGTCACCTCCGGCATCGACGGCGTCTACCCGGCCGGGCTGCCGGTCGCGCGCGTCCTCCGGGTCGAGCGCGATGCGGCGTACGCGTTCGCGAAGATCGTCTGCCAGCCGGTCGCCGGCACCGACCAGCACCGCCAGGTGCTGATCCTCGCGAAGGCCGAGGAGACGCCGGCCTGGAGCGCGGAGTCCGAGCGCGCGGGGCGCAAGGCGAAGGCGAAACGCCCGCGGCGGGGCGAGTAATGGCCCTCGAGACCCGTCCCGAGCGCATCCTCCTGCCGGTGAAGGTGGGCTTCATGGCGGCGAGCCTCCTGCTGGCGCTCGCCTTCAACCTGCTGCCCTGGCGCGACCTGCGCGGCGTGCCGGACCTGGTCGCGCTCGTGCTCGCGTTCTGGTGCATCCACCAGCCGCGCAAGATGGGGATCGGGGCCGCCTGGGGGGTCGGGCTCGTCATGGACGCGGCGAACGGCGTGCTGTTCGGCCAGCACGCGCTCGCGTACGCCGCGCTCGCCTACGCCGCCCAGGCCCTCCATCGGCGGATCCTGCGCTTCACGGTCTGGCAGCAGGCGGTGCAGGTGCTGGTGCTGCTCGCGGCCAGCCAGCTCCTCATGCTGGTCGCGCGGATGGCCGCCGGCGGCACCTACCCGGGCCTGTCGTTCTTCGTCGGCAGCGTGATCGCCGGTATGCTGTGGCCGCTGGCGACCTTCCTGCTGCTCGCCCCCCAGCGACGGCCGGCGACAGTGGACGAGACCCGGCCGATCTAGGACACCATGAGCTACGCCGAACTCCGCGATCTCCAGAGCGAGCTCCGGCGGTTCCAGCTCCGCCTGGGCGTCGCGAGCGCGGTCGTCCTCGCGGCGTTCGGCCTGCTCGCGCTCCGCTTCACCTACCTCCAGCTCGTCCAGCACGACTACTACCGCACCAAGGCCGAGGACAACCGCATCTCGGTCGTGCCGCTCGTCCCGAACCGCGGGCTGATCCTGGACCGCAACGGCGTGGTGCTGGCGCGCAACGAATCGCAGTACACGCTCGAGATCAACCCGCAGAAGGTGGCGGACGTCGAGGCGGCGATCGGCCAGCTCGCGACCGTCGTCGACATCGGCCCGCGCGACCGCAACCGCTTCCGCAAGCTCCGGGCGGAGGTCAAGGGCGCGGACAGCCTGCCGATCAAGACCCGGCTCACCGACGAGGAAGTCGCGCGGTTCACCGCGAACGCCTACCGCTTCCCCGGCGTGGAGATCAAGGCGCGGCTCTTCCGGAACTACCCCCTGGGCGAGCGCGCCTCGCACGTCCTCGGCTACATCGGGCGGATCAGCGAGAAGGACGTCGAGCGGCTCGAGGCCGAAGGCGTCGCGCCGAACTACAAGGGGTCGGACTTCATCGGCAAGAACGGGCTGGAGGCGCACTACGAGCGCGAGCTGCACGGGACCACCGGGTCGGCCCAGGTCGAGATCGACGCCGGGGGGCGCGGGATCCGCACGCTCGCCTCGACGCCGCCGCAGGGCGGCAACAACGTCGTGCTCACGCTCGACGTGAAGCTCCAGGAGGTCGCGGAGAACGCCTTCGGCAAGTACCGCGGCGCGCTGGTGGCGATCGAGCCGGCGACCGGCGGCATCCTCGCGCTCGTGTCCAAGCCCAACTACGACCCCAATCTCTTCGTGGAAGGCATCGACGCGGCGAGCTGGGAAGCGCTCAACAACGACCCGGCCAAGCCGCTCAACAACCGCGCGGTCACCGGCGCATATCCGCCGGGCTCGACGTTCAAGCCGTTCATGGCGCTGATGGCGCTGCACCTCGGCAAGCGCTCGCCCGAGTACACGATCGCCGACCCCGGCTTCTTCACTCTCCCCGGCGTCGCCCATCGGTACCGCGACTGGAAGGCCGGCGGGCACGGCATGGTGAACATGCACAAGTCGATCGTCATCTCCTGCGACATCTATTACTACGGCCTCGCCGCGGAGACCGACATCGACCAGCTCCACGGGTTCCTCTCGCAGCTCGGGTTCGGCCAGCCGACCGGCCTCGACATCGAAGGCGAGAAGTCGGGGCTGCTGCCCTCGCGCGAATGGAAGCGGAAACGTTTCCGGCGACCCGAGGAGCAGCGCTGGTACCAGGGCGACAGCGTCTCGGTCGGGATCGGCCAGGGCTACAACCTGGCGACCCCCATGCAGCTCGCGTTCGCGACCGCGATCCTCGCCAACAACGGCGTCGTCTACCGTCCGCACCTGGTCCGGCACGTGGTCGACCAACGCAGCAGCGAGACCCGCCCGGTCGAGCCGCAGCCGGTGCGGACCGTGCCGCTGAATCCCAAGTGGGTCAACCTCGTGAAGGCCGCGATGGTCGACGTCACCAAGCCGGGCGGAACGGCCGCGCGCGCCGGCGCCGGCGCGGCGTACGTGTTCGCGGGCAAGACCGGGACCGCGCAGGTCATCGCGATGAAGCAGGACGAGAAGTACGACGAAAAGAAGGTCGCCGAGCGCTTCCGCGACCACGCCCTCTTCATCGCCTTCGCGCCGGCGGGCGAGCCCAAGATCGCGCTCGGAATCCTGATCGAGAACGGCGGCCACGGCAGCTCGACGGCGGCGCCGATCGCGCGCGTCGTCCTCGACTACTACCTGCTCGGCAAGCTGCCCGAGAAGGCGCCCGAGCTGTCGGTCGACTCGGACGACGAGTAGGCCCGTGCGCGCGCGCCTCTGGGACCGGTTCGCGTCGAACCTCGACGGCCCGCTGGTGCTGCTCGCGCTGGTCGTGCTGACCCTGGGCCTGTTCACGCTGTACAGCGCGAGCTACGACAACCCGGGCCGCTTCAGCGCGCAGTTCGCGAACATCGCGGTGGCGTTCGTCGCGATGTGGCTCGCGGCGCAGATCCCGCCGCAGACGCTGATGCGGTTCGCGGTGCCGATCTTCGCCGTCGGGCTCGCGCTCCTGCTCGCGGTCGCGCTCTTCGGCGAGGTGGTGAACGGCGCGCGGCGCTGGCTCCACGTCGGCGTGGTGCGCTTCCAGCCCTCCGAGATGATGAAGATCGCGATGCCGCTGATGCTCGCGTGGTACTTCCAGAGGCGCGAGGGGGGCCTGAAGGTCGGCGACTACGTCGTCGCGGCGGTGCTCCTCGGGGTGCCGACGTTCATGATCGCGAGACAGCCCGACCTCGGCACGGCGCTCCTGGTCCTCGCCGCCGGGTTCTACGTCATCTTCCTCGCCGGGCTTTCGTGGCGCCTCATCATTCCGGTCGGCGTGGTCGCCGTCGCCGGGATCGTCGGGCTGATCGCCTTCGAGCCCCAGCTCTGCCAGC
>JBOIFD010000390.1:0-4102 GCA_050741515.1 Burkholderiales bacterium | reverse complement strand
GCAGATGCTGACCGTCAAGCTCGACCCGAAGCTGAAGGCGCAGGTGCGCAGCCTCGCCGCCGCGCTCGGCGTGAGCACGAGCGAGCTCGTGCGCCAGGCCCTGAAGCAGCGCCTTGCGGGGGCGAAGGCGGCTCGGCCGGGCACCGTGCACGACGCCACCCGCGATCTCTGCGGGATCGCCGAGGCGCCCGATCCCGGGCTCTCGGCCCGCCGCATGAGCACGCTGATCCGCGAGCGCCATGCCCGCAAGCGTGCTCGTTGACACCGGACCGGTCGTCGCGTATCTCCACCGGGGCGATGCCTGGCACGAGGCGACCAAGCGCTTCTTCCGGCGCTGGCGCGGCGAGCTGCTGACCACGTGGCCGGTGATCACCGAGGCCGTCTACCTCAGCGAGTCGCACAAGGCCCGGATCGCAATCGTCCAGTGGCTGCAGCGCAACCTGCACGTCGTCCCACAGGATGCCGAAGACGCGGCCGCAATCGAACGCTATCTGCGCAAGTATCGCGACCTCGCTCCAGACCTCGCCGACTTGAGCCTGCTCGCGCTCGCCGAGCGCAGCGGGGTGCGCGAGGTCATCACAGTCGACACGAAGGACTTTGCCGTCTACCGGCTCGCCAACAACCGCATGCTCACCAACCTCCTCGCGCGCTGAGGGCCTCGGGGCCGGCGTGCGGTTGGCGCGTGACGCCCCGCTGCGGCGCGGTAGAATTCGCACTTTCCGCATCCCTCCGAGAGGAGTCCAGCCATGAGCGAGCTCGCGAAAGTCGCCACAGCCATGGTCGCCCGCGCCAAGGGGATTCTCGCCGCCGACGAGTCGACCGGCACGATCGAGAAGCGCTTCAAGGGCATCAACGTCGAGTCGACCGAGGAGAATCGCCGCGCCTACCGCGAGCTGCTGTTCACCCCGAAGGGGCTCGGCGACCACATCAGCGGCGTGATCCTGTACGACGAGACGATCCGCCAGAAGGCTGCCGACGGCACGCCGTTCCCCGGAGTGCTCGCGCGGCAGGGCATCCTCCCCGGCATCAAGGTCGACTCGGGCACGTCCGACCTCGCCTTCTGCCCGGGCGAGAAGGTCACCGAGGGCCTCGACAAGCTCGCCAGGCGCTGCCAGGAGTACGTGAAGCTCGGCGCGAAGTTCGCGAAGTGGCGCGCGGTCATCACCATCGGCGAGGACATCCCGACGACGACGTGCATCGCCGCGAACGCCCACGCGCTCGGGCGCTACGCCGCGATCTGTCAGGCGGCGGGGCTCGTCCCGATCGTCGAGCCCGAGGTGCTGATGGACGGCGACCACACGATCGAGCGCTGCGAGGAGGTGACCGAGTGGACGCTCACCGCCGTATACCAGGCGCTGTACGTGAACCGCGTCGTGCTCGAGGAATCGGTGCTGAAGCCCGCGATGGTGATCTCCGGCAAGGACTGTGCGGTGCAGGCGCGCTCCCGGGAGGTCGCCGAGCGCACGGTTCGCGTGCTCAGGCACTGCGTGCCGGCGGCGGTGGCCGGCATCGCGTTCCTCTCCGGCGGCCAGGGCGACGAGCAGGCGACCGAGAACCTCTCCGCCATGAACCGGATGTTCCCGGGCCTGCCGTGGCCGCTGACGTTCTCGTACGGGCGCGCGCTCCAGCAGCCCGCGCTGAAGGCGTGGAAGGGCGCGGCGGCGAACGTCGCGCAGGCGCAGGCGCTCCTCGCGCACCGCGCGCGCATGAACGGGCTCGCGACGATGGGGCAGTACAACGCCGAGCTCGAGAAGAAGGCCGCGTGACGCGCCTCGTCGCGATCGTGATGGGGAGCGGCTCCGACTGGGACTTCATGCGCGCGGCCGCCGCGCAGCTGAAGGCTTTCGGCGTGTCCCACGAGGCGCGCGTGCTGTCGGCGCACCGCTCGCCGGAGGCGCTCGACCGCTGGATCGCGGAGATGGAAGGCAAGGGCGCGGCGTGCTTCATCGCCGCGGCCGGCGGGGCGGCGCACCTCGCCGGCGTGGTCGCGGCGAAGACGAAGCTGCCGGTGCTCGGGGTGCCGATGCCCTCGAAGCACCTCCAGGGCCTCGACTCGCTGCTGTCGACGGTGCAGATGCCGAAGGGCATCCCGGTCGCGACCTTCGCGATCGGCGAGGCGGGGGCGGCCAACGCCGCGCTCTTCGCGGTCGCCATGCTCGCCCTCGAGGACGCGGCGCTCGCCGCGCGGCTCGCCGCGTTCCGCGCGAGCCAGACCGACGCCGTCATCGCCACCAAGCTTCCGGATTGACGGTGCTCGAGTCGAGCCTCACGAGCCTGCCGTTTCTCCACCGCGGCAAGGTCCGCGACATCTACGCCGTCGGCGACGACCGGCTGCTCGTCATCCAGACCGATCGCCTGTCGGCCTTCGACGTCGTGCTGCCGACGCCGATCCCCGGCAAGGGTCACGTGCTCACGGCGCTGTCGCTCTTCTGGTTCGGGAAGCTCGTGCACGTCATTCCGAATCACTTGACCGGCATCGAACCCGAGTCGGTGGTGAGCCCGGACGAGCGGCGCCAGGTCGCGGGCCGGGCGATGGTCGTGCGGCGCCTGAAGCCGCTGCCGATCGAGGCGATCGCGCGCGGGTACGTCATCGGCTCCGGGTGGAAGGACTATCAGCGGACCGGGGCGATCTGCGGCATCCCGCTGCCCGCGGGCCTGCGCGAGGCGGAGCGGCTGCCGCAGCCGATCTTCACCCCGTCGACCAAGGCGCCGACCGGCAGGCACGACGAGAACATCCCGTTCGCGGAGATGGAGCGGCTGGTCGGGGCGGAGCACGCGGCGGCGGTGCGCGACGCGACCCTCCGCCTCTACACGGACGCGGCCGACTACGCGCGGTCGCGCGGCATCATCATCGCCGACACCAAGTTCGAGTTCGGCACCGACGGGGCGGGCACGCTGGTCCTCATCGACGAGGCGCTGACTCCCGACTCGTCGCGCTTCTGGCCGGCCGCCGAGTACCGCGTCGGCATGAGCCCGCCGAGCTTCGACAAGCAGTTCGTGCGCGACTGGCTCGAGGCGCAGGCCTGGGACAAGCGGCCGCCGGCACCGGCGCTGCCGGCGGACGTGCTCGCGAAGACCGCCGAGAAGTACCGCGAAGCGCTGCGGCTCCTCACCGCGTGAGCTCGACGCCCCCGGAAATCACCGCGGCGCCGGCGCCTCCGGCGCCCGTCGCGCCGACGAACGTCCAGCCCGCGGACGAAGCGGCGATCGCGCGCGCGGTCGAGCTGTTGCGCGCCGGCGAGCTCGTCGCTTTTCCGACCGAGACGGTGTACGGGCTCGGGGCCGACGCCGGCAACCCGGAAGCGGTCGCAAAGATCTTCGCGCTGAAGGGGCGCCCGGAGACGCATCCGGTCATCGTGCATCTCGCCGACGCCGTGCAGTTCGAGGCCTGGGCGCGCGCGATTCCCGCCGGCGCCCGCCGTCTGGCAGCCGCGTTCTGGCCCGGCCCCCTGACGCTGGTGCTGAAGCGGGCGGCGAGCGTTCCGGACGCCGTGACCGGCGGACAGGACACCGTCGGCCTGCGCGTGCCGTCGCACCCGGCCGCACGCGCGCTGCTCGAGGCCTTCGGCGCCGCCATCGCCGCGCCGTCCGCCAACCGGTTCGGCCGCGTGAGCCCGACCACCGCGCTGCACGTGTTCGCCGATTTCGGCCTCGCGGTGCCGCTCGTGCTGGACGGCGGAGCGTGCCCGGTCGGCATCGAGTCGACGATCGTCGATCTCTCCGGCGAGCGGCCGCGGCTGCTGCGGCCTGGCGGCGTGCCGCTCGCCGGCATCGAAGGAGCGCTCGGCGAGGCCGTCGGGATGCCCGACGCGCAGGCGCCGCGCGCGCCCGGCACCCACGCGTCGCACTACGCACCGCGCGCCCAGGTGAAGCTCGTGCGCCGGGTCGAGATGCTCGAGGCGCTCGCGTCGCACAAGGGACGGCGCATCGGCGCGCTCGCGCTCGAGGTGAGCGTGCCGCGGCTGGGCCAGCACCTGCAGCGGGTCGTGCCGGTCGTGCCCGGGCCGTACGCCCGCGCGCTCTACGCGCACCTGCGCGCGCTCGACGCCCAGAACGTCGACGTGATCCTCGTGGAAGCGCCGCCGAAGACGCCGGCCTGGAG
>JBOIFD010000389.1:0-4229 GCA_050741515.1 Burkholderiales bacterium | reverse complement strand
GCGGTGTCGACCGTGACGCGCACCACTTCCGAGCCGGCCCGCGCGAGCTCGAGCGTCTGGCGCGCCGTCGCGTCCGCATCGGCGGTGTCGGTGTTGGTCATCGATTGCACCATGATCGGCGCGTCGCCGCCGACCGGGACATGATCGATCCAGACCTTGCGCGTCGCGCGACGCGTTACCGGTGCGTCCATCGGTTCACTTCAATGTCAGGCGCGCGACGTCGGTGCGCGTGTACGGGGTCAGATCGATCTCGGCGTCGTTGTAGCGCAGCTTCACGCCGGCGGCGTTGCCGATGACGAGCGAGAACGGCGCCACGCCTTCGACTTTCCGGCGCGTACCCGCCGGGTTCAGCTGCGAGAAGACGATCCGCCCCTCGGCGTCCCTGATCTCGACCCAGGACTCCTCGTTGAACACCATCTCGATCCGCTTCCCGGCCAGGATCGCCTCCCGCAGCTGCGCCGCGGGGTTCTGCTCCACCATCACCACCGATACCGGCGGGGCTTCGGGCGCCGGCGCCACGACCGGCGCCGCGGGCGCCGGCGCGGGGACTCGCTGCGCCGGCCTGGGCGCGGCCGCGGGCGGCGTATCCGGCCGCAGCACCCATTCGAGGACGACGCTCCCGACCGCGATCACGACCACCGCCGACAGGAGGACATAGACGAACGACCCGCGGCGAGGCTCGCGCGGGAACGGCACGTCCATGGCCCGCGGCCGCATCGCCATGGTGGCCGGCCCCTGGCCGAGCTCGCGCTGCAGCGCCCCGACCAGGGACTTCGCGTCGAGCCCGACCAGCTTGGCGTAGCCGCGGATCATGCCCCTCACGATCGTCGGGCCAGCCAGGGCGTCGTAGCGATCGGCCTCCAGCGCCTCGATCTTCCGCGGCGAGAACTTGAGGCGGAGCGCGACCTCGGTCACGGTCATCCCGCGGGCCTGACGGGCAGCGGCGAGCGCGCGGCCCGGGCTCGACGGCGCGGGGGCGGCTGCGGTCTCCAGCGGCTGGTCGGACATGCGGTGCTCAATCGTAGTCGCCGCGCTGCAGCGACTGGAATTCGCTCGAGTTCGCGTAGCGGCGGCGCAGCTGCGTCGCGAGGCTCGTCTCGGCGAGCCGATCGCCGAGCTTGCGCTCGATCCGCAGCGCGAGCCAGAGCGACTCGGCCGTCGGGTCCGGCACGAGCTTGTTGTACCGCCCGACCAGGTCCTTCGCCGGCCGCAGCTGACCGCGCCGGTACAGCATCTCGGCGTACGGCAGCAGCGCCTGCAGGTTGTTCGGATCGATGCGCAGCGCGCGGTCGTAGTACTTCATCGCCTCGGCCGGATCGCGCTTCTGCAGGCAGCGGCCCGCGGCGGCGAACGACTTCGCCGGGGTCGGGTAGAGGGGACTCCGCACGGCGTTCATGAACCACGCGATCGACTGGTCCTCCCGCCCGGTCTGGCACAGGAACCAGCCGTAGTTGTGGTTGAGGTCCGGATCCTGCGGCGCGAGCTTCAGCCCCCTCTGGAAGCTCTCCTCCGCGGCGCCGTTCTCGCGCAGATCCATGTTGACCAGCCCCTGGACGTTGTACGCCGGCGCGTAGTTCCCGTCGGCCGCAATCGCGATCCGCACCTCCTCGAGCGCTACGCCGACGTTGCCCAGCTCGTAGTAGGCCGCGGCGAGGTCCGTGTGCGCCTTGGCGCGGGTGCGCGCGTCCCTCACCTCGCCGACGACCGGTCCGTAGTTCGGATCGGTCGGCTGGACCATTTCGGTGTGCGTTTCGGTCGTCGCGCAGGCTGCGGCCAGGCAGCCGGCGAGCGCCGCGAGCAGCCCGCCACCGCGCTTCAGCATCATGCGACCCCCGCAATGCGCGTCGCCCGCCGCGTCCGGTCCCGAACCTGGCCGGCGAGCTGGCCGCAGGCCGCGTCGATGTCGTCGCCCCGCGTCCGGCGCGTGGTGCAGATGATGCCGGCGGCGAGCAGCCGCTCGGCGAACCTGCGGATCGCTTCGGGCGGGGAGCGCCGGAACCCGGAGTTGGGGAACGGGTTGAACGGGATCAGGTTGAACTTGCACGGCACCTCGGCCGCGATCCCGACCAGCTCGCGCGCGTGCGCGGCGCTGTCGTTGACCCCGTCGAGCATCACGTACTCGAAGGTGATGAAATCGCGCGGCGAGCGCTCGAGATAGCGCCGGCACGCCGCCAGCAGCGCCGCGAGCGGGTACTTCTCGTTGACCGGGACCAGGCGGCTGCGCAGCGCGTCGTTCGGCGCATGCAGGCTGACCGCCAGCGCGACCGGGCATTCGTCGCGCAGGCGGTCGATCATCGGCACGATGCCGACGGTCGAGAGCGTGACCCGGCGCCGGGACAGGTTGTAGGCGTGGTCGTCCAGCATCAGCCGCAGCGCCGGCACGACGTTGTCGAAGTTGAGCAGCGGCTCGCCCATCCCCATCAGCACGACGTTGCTGATCACCCGGTCTTCGCTGCGCGTCGCGCCGGCGCCCGGCGCGCGCAGGGCGTTCGATACCCACCAGAGCTGCCCGACGATCTCGGCGGTGGTGAGATTCCGGTTGAACCCCTGCCGCCCGGTCGAGCAGAACTGGCAGGCCATCGTGCACCCGGCCTGGCTCGACACGCAGAGCGTCCCGCGGTTCGCCTCGGGAATGAACACGGTCTCCACGGCGTTGCCGGCGCCCACGTCGAAGAGCCACTTCTGGGTGCCGTCGGCGGCCTGGCTCTCGCGGACCACCCGCGGCGGCGCGACCTCGGCCGATTCGGCAAGCAGCTCGCGCAACCCTTTCGCGAGGTCGCTCATGCGGGCGAAGTCGGACTCGCCGCAGCGGTGCACCCAGCGCAGCACCTGCTTCGCGCGAAACGGCTTCTGCCCGCGCGCGGCGAAGAAGCCGGCCAGCGCGCCCGGGTCGAGACCGAGGAGATTCGTCCGCATGCGGGTGTGTTTCAGCGCGGGTAGATCTCGTCGGCCGGGAAGAAGAAGGCGATCTCGGTGCGGGCCGTCGCCGGCCCGTCGGACCCGTGCACGGCGTTCGCGTCGATCGACGCGGCGAAGTCGGCCCGGATCGTGCCCTTCGCCGCCTGCCCGGGATCGGTGGCCCCCATGAGCTCGCGGTTCCTGGCGATCGCGTTTTCCCCTTCGAGCACCTGCACCATCACCGGACCGGACGTCATGAACCTGACCAGGTCGCGAAAGAACGGCCGCTCGCGGTGCACCGCGTAGAACCCTTCGGCCTGGCGCTGCGAGAGCCACATCATCCGCGCCGCGATCACCTTGAGGCCGGCGGCCTCGAAGCGCGCCGAGATCTGCCCGATCGCGTTCTTGGCGACCGCGTCGGGCTTGACGATGGACAGCGTCCGTTCAACCGCCATTCTCGCTCCGTTCCTCCCGGCACTCCAGGAAATAACTTATTATTTTAACATCGCTTTCCGGCCGGCTCCGGCGCGACGGCGCGGCGCTGCCAGGACAGCACGAAGCCCCGCTCCCGCGGGCCGGCCTGGAGCGCCGCCGCCACGCCGATCCCCGGCACGAATGCCAGGGCTCCGCCGCAGTACACGAGGGGCAGCCCCTCCCGCTCCCACGGCGGAACCCCCGCCTCCTGCAAGAGGTGCTTGAGCGTCCGGCGGGGGCGTCGCGCGTCGGGTTGGAACCGCTCCCCCCCCGCCCGGACGCGCACCTCGACCGGGCCCCGGGCCAGGACGGCGGCCGAGATCCCGGCGCTCGCCGCCGGTTTGAACCGGAGCACCCCGCCGAGCTCGGGCAGCGGCCAGGTCCGCCGGCCGTCCCAGCGGGAACGCCAGTCGCGGTGCAGCCTCCCGCGCGGGGCAACCACCCAGACCGCGCCCCGAAAGCGCCGCACCTCGAGGTCCGCCACCGCCACCCGCACCACGCCATCCCCTCGCGCCGTCAGCAGCTGCCGGAGCAGCTCGTCGAGCCGCGCGCTGTCGGGTGCGGTCCCGCCCGCAGTGGACAGCAACCAGCGCAGGAGGTTCTTGGCGCGCGGCCGGGGCAGCCGTGCGAGCGAGGCCACGCTTAGACGTCCGTCCTTGGTCGCGTCGCGCGCATCGATCTCCGCGAGCGCCTGCAGCAGCGCCCCGGCCTCCGCGAGGTGCGCCGCGCTGCGCGCGAGGCTGGCCGCCGCGTCGGGGTTCAGCTCGCGCAGCAGCGGCATCACGCGCCGGCGGAGCCGATTGCGCGGGCGCGCCTCGTCGGCATTGGTCTCGTCCTCGATCCACTCGAGACCCTGC
>JBOIFD010000388.1:0-4125 GCA_050741515.1 Burkholderiales bacterium | reverse complement strand
AGGCCGGCGGCCGGCTGTGGTTCCAGCTCTACGTGCTGCGCGACCGCGAGTTCCGCGAAAAGCTGGTCGAACGCGCCAAAGTGGCCGGCTACGAGGCGATGCTGGTGACCGTGGATCTCCCCGTCGGCGGCAAACGCGAGCGCGACACCCGCAACGACTTCGTTGCCCCCTTTCGCCCCAACTGGCGCAACTCGCGCGACATGTGGCGCAAGCCCGCTTGGGCGCTCGACATGCTGAGACACGGCATTCCGCGCATGGAGAACTTGCACGGCTTCGTGGGGTGGTCGACCAAGGTGACCGACATTGCGGCTTCCGTCGGCCGCGCGCAGGACCCCTCGTTCGACTGGGAAGCTCTGAAGCGACTCCGGGAGATCTGGCCGCGCAAGCTGCTCGTGAAGGGGATCGCGCGACCGGACGACGCCGAGCGGCTGGTGGCGCTCGGCGGCGATGGTCTGGTCGTTTCCAACCACGGTGGCCGGCAGCTCGACGGCGCGGCGCCGACGCTGGAGGCGCTGCCGGCGATCGCGCGGGCCGTTGGATCCAAGCTCACCGTATTGCTCGACGGCGGCGTCCGCCGCGGGGTCGACATCCTGAAGGCCCGCGCGCTCGGCGCACAGGCCGTCCTCACCGGACGCGCGACGCTCTACGGCGCGATGGCGGGCGGCGAGGCGGGCGCGCTCCGTGCCCTCGAGATCCTCACCGGGGAGCTCGAGCGTTCGATGAAGCTCTGCGGGGTCCGGACGGTTGCCGAGATCACGTCCGATCTGGTCCGCGCCTAGTACGGCGTCCCGTCCTTGTGCACGAACTTGCGTCCGCCTTCGGGGTCCGGCAGCGCCCGCAGATCGTCGTCCGGGTACTCGGCCGCGTCACCGGCGGTCCGATCGCCGACCTCCAGATAGACGACATCGCGGTTCGTGCGGTTTACGAGGTGATGGCCGTCGCCAGTCCCCGCCTTGAACCCTGCGACCATTCCCGGAGACAGCAAGGTCTCGCCGGCGTCGGTCACGAGCGTCGGCTGCCCCTCCAGTACGTAGACGAGCTCGTCCTCGCGCGAATGCGCGTGCCGTAGCGCCGATATCGCGCCGGGGGCGAGGCGCGTGAGGTTGACCCCGAAGCCCGTGAGGCCGAACGGATCCCCGAGCGCCCGCTTCTCGCGCCCCACGATGCGCGACGCGAACGGCTCGGGATAGATGGACTTCGTCCGCGCCGGCAGCGCGGCGGCGATGAGCGCGGTCGGGTACTTCGGCTGGTCCATGCTGGTTCCCTCGGGTTGCCGCCAATGGTACCCGCGGACCGGGGTATCCTCGCCAACCACGGTGCGTACCAAGAAGAGCAGTCCGGCCCCGCGCGGCCTCGAAGAGTACACAGCCAAGCGGACGTTCGAGTCGACCCCCGAGCCGCCGCCCGCGGCCGTGTCGGCGCGCTCCGGCCCGCTGCTGTTCGTCGTCCAGCAGCATGCCGCGCGCAAGCTCCACTACGACTTCCGGATCGAGGCCGAGGGCGTCCTGAAGTCCTGGGCGGTCCCCAAGGGCCCGTCGCTGAACCCCGCCGACAAGCGGCTCGCCATTCGCACCGAGGATCACCCCTTCGAGTACGCGTCCTTCGAAGGGGTCATTCCGCCCAAGCAATATGGCGCGGGCGAGGTGATCGTCTGGGACTGCGGGGTGTACACGCCCGACGAGGACCAGGAGTACTGGTATCACGATCGCGCCGCGGCCGAACGCCGGGTCACGGCCGGCCTGGAGAAGGGCAAGCTGAGCCTGTTTCTCCGCGGCGAGAAGCTCAAGGGGTCGTTCGCCCTGGTGCGCACTGCGAAGGACCCGAAAAGCTGGCTCCTCATCAAGCACAAGGATCGATTCGTCCGCACCGACTACGAGCCCGAGCGCGAGCAGTCGATCGTGTCCCGCATGCGGGTCGACGAGCTCAAGCGCCTCCCGGCGCACGCGCGTCTGGACGCCGCCGAGCTCGCACCGACCGGGCCGACCGAGCCGCTGCCGAAGAAGCTCTCGCCGATGCGTGCCCAGACGGGCGACGCGCTGATCACCCACCCGGACTGGATGTACGAGCCGAAGCTGGACGGCTATCGCGTTCTCGCCTTCATCGAGGGCGATCGCGTCGAGCTGCGCTCGCGCCGCGGGCTCGATTTGACTCCCCTATTTCCGGCCGTGGCGGCCGAGCTGGCGCAGCAGGCAGTGAACGGCATCGTTCTCGACGGCGAGATCGTCGCGTTCGGACGCGACGGCCGCCCGTCCTTCGACGCGCTCCAGGATCGGGCCCAGCTCAAGACCCCGCGCGAGATCGCCGCCGCCGACCGCGCCACGCCGTGCCTCTTCTACTGCTTCGACCTGCTGCACTTCGCCGGGATCAATGTGCGCCAGGCCCCGTATGTCGCGCGCCGGCGCTATCTCGCGCAGTGCCTGCTGCCTTCGGCGCACGTGCAGCTCGTGCACGCGGAAGCGGACGGCGACGCGCTCTACTCGGCGGCGCTCGCCACCGGGTTCGAGGGCGTCGTGGCCAAGCGCCGGGACAGCGTCTACCGCCCGGGCCAGCGCTCGCCGAGCTGGCGCAAGATCAAGTCCACGGTCAGCGCCGAATTCGTGGTCGGCGGGTACACGAAAGGCAAGGGTGCGCGCGAGCCCCTGGGTGCGCTGCTGGTGGGGTACCGGGAGAAGAAGGGCAAGCTCCGCTACGCGAGCCACGTCGGCACCGGCTTCGACACGGGGACGCTCGCCGATCTGAAGCGGCGACTCGAGCCCCTGCGGACCTCGAAGAAGCCCTTCGCCGACGATCCGTTGCTGAACGCTCCGACCAGCTGGGTCAAGCCCGAGCTCGTCGCCGAGGTCCGGTTCGCCGGCTGGACGGACGACGGCCACCTGCGCGCACCGGTGTTCGTGCGGCTGCGCGACGACGTCGACCCGAACGCGGTCAGGCGCCAGGCCGCTGCTGCGGCTGCGGCGCCCGTCAAACCGCCCGCGCGCAATCGGACGATCGATGACGTCCTCCAGCAGCTCGAGGACAAGCGCACCGCGCTCGAGCTCGCCGTCGGCGCGGAGCGCGTGAAGCTCACCCACCTCGATCGGGTGTACTGGCCGGCGGAACCCGCGTTCGGGCAGCCGGCGCTGACCAAGCGCGACCTGCTCCGCTATCTCGCGCGCGTCTCGCCGCTGATGCTGCCGCACCTCGCCGATCGGCCGCTGACCATGATCCGGATGCCGGAGGGCATTCAGGGCGAGCGCTTCTACCAGAAGCGCTGGGAGCAGCCGCTCCCGCGGTTCGTGGAGACGGTGAGCGTCTTCTCCGGGAGCAAGGGCCACCCGGACGAGTGCCTGCTGTGCAACAACCTCGCCACCCTGCTGTGGCTGGCGCAGCACGGTACGCTCGAGTACCACGTCTGGCACTCCCGGATCGAGCCGGGCCCCGACTCGGCCAGCCAGAGCACCGATTTCGCGCCCTCGCGGGAAGCCCTCGAGCGGTCGGTCCTGAACTACCCGGACTATCTCGTCTTCGATATCGACCCGTACGTCTACTCGGGCAAGGAGGCGCCGGGGGCCGAGCCGGAGCTCAACACCGCCGGATTCGAGAAGGGCAAGGAGGTCGCCTTCCGGCTCCGCGAGCTGCTCCAGACCATGCGCCTCGAGCCGATCGTGAAGACCTCCGGCAAGACCGGACTCCACGTGTTCGTCCCGATCCGGCGCACGCTCGATTTCGATGCGGCGCGGCACGTCTGCGAGATGGTCGGCCGCCACCTGCAGCGCCAGCACCCCAAGGACATCACGGTGGAGTGGAGCGTCGAGAAGCGCACCGGGAAGATCTTCATCGACTACAACATGAACGTCCGTGGGAAGACGCTGAACGCCGCCTACTCCCCTCGCGGCCTGCCGGGGGCGCCGATCTCCATGCCGCTGAGCTGGGAGGAGCTCGCCAGAGCGCACCCCCTCGACTACCGGATCACCAACGTCTTGAACCGCTTGGAGAAAGAGGGGGATCGCTGGCACAATGCGGCTCTCGACAAGCAGAGCCTGGAGCAGGTCCTCGAGCAACCGGGGGCCTGACCAGGCGTCAGAGAGGTGAGGAACGCATGGCTGCCCGATCGATAGCATCGCTGACGGTCTCCTTCGGCCTCGT
>JBOIFD010000387.1:0-8336 GCA_050741515.1 Burkholderiales bacterium | reverse complement strand
GGCAAGGACATCGCCCGCACCGATCGGCTGATGAAGCGCCTGGGCTTCAACCTGATCGGCGGGAACTACTCGCTCTGGGTGGATCGGGGCGCGCAGGCGGGGCGCGCGTGAGGGCCGTGCTTCTCCGCCGCGATGCCGTCGCAAGCCTGCTTACCCGGACTGCGGCAGTCGCGCTCATCGCCGCGGCGCTGTGGGGGGGCGACGGGCGCGCGCTCGCGAGGGAGGTCGCGCTCGACAGCGCGCCGGAGATGCGCCCCGGCGAGGGCCTCGTGATTCTGTCCGTTTCCATGACCGGCATTTCGTTCCAGAGCAGCGTTATCGAGTTCCACTATCAGCGCGTCGGGAGTGGGGATACGGCGGATTACGTGCGCCTTCCGCCGGAACTCTTCGCGCTTGCGCCGAAAGGCGAATTCTCGGATGGCCGCTACGGCCGCGTAGCGGGGCTCGTTCTGCCTGCCGGCCGCTACGAGTTCACCCGGTTCGCGGGGCGCTGGTCGAGCACGTTCTTCCAGCCCGATTTCCGACTCTCCAAGCAGTTCGAGGCGGCAGCCGGAGCAGTTGTCTATGCCGGAAACTTCAACCTCCACATTATGCGGGAGCCCGAGCGCGAGAAGCACTCGGTTTCGCCCGAGTGGAACGACGAGGCCGCGAGCGACTTCGCCGCGATCTCAGGCCGGGCACCCTGGCTGCGTCGGGAAAGCGTCCGGGTCGACATCAAGTTCGACGAGCGCGACAAGGCGCGGCTTCAGAGGGTGCGATCGCTCTACGCCGCGGCCGAACGCGACGCCGACGCCAAGTTCGAACTCGGCGTCGCCCTGGTGCGCGGCCACCGGACGACCTTGCCGTTCCACCTCCGGGCCGATCTTCCGGCCGGCCTCAAGCTGCTCACCGGAGCCGCGGAACAGGGACATGGCGACGCCGCGTATCAGCTCGGCGCTGCCCATGAGGGCGACGTGGCGTTGTTCGCCGGGCTCGTCCAGCGCGACCATGCCCAGGCGCTCGCTTTCTACCGGCAGGCCGGCGAGGCGGGCTCGTTCCTGGCGATGAGCCGGCTCGCGCGGATCTATCAGGCCGGCGATCTCGGGGCGCAGGCGGATCCGGCCCAGGCGGCACAATGGCTCCAGCGCGCCCGCGATCTCGTGGGGCGATCCGACGACGCAAGACGCCGATACGAAGCGATGGCTCGGGTGTGCAAGGCGTTCGGCAGCGGCGGCGAGACGTACCGCCGCAAGCATGGGCTCTGCGACATCTGATCATGCAGGACCCGACCCGTCAGACGAAACCCGCGAGGGTGGCCACGACGGCCTTCCCTGACCGGAGCGCCAACGAAAACGGGGGCCGAAGCCCCCGTCCGCAGGAAACCGTGGCCGTTCAGGTCGAGAACGACGACCCGCACCCGCAGGTGCTGGTGGCGTTCGGGTTCTTGATCACGAACTGCGCGCCCTCGACGCCCTCGGTGTAGTCGATCTCGGAGCCGGCGAGATACTGGTAGCTCATCGGATCGATGAGCAGGGTGACGCCGTTCTTCTCCATCGCGGCGTCGTCGTCGTTCCGGACCTCATCGAACGTGAAGCCGTACTGGAATCCCGAGCAGCCGCCGCCGGACACGAAGACGCGGAGCTTCAACTCGGCGTTGCCTTCCTCGTCGATCAGCTGCTTGACCTTGTTCGCGGCGTTGTCCGTGAAGACCAGCGGCGCGGGCATTTCGGTCGGGGCGTTCATTCGGTTCTCCGGCAAGCCGTTCGGACGATTATCAGTTGGTTGTTAGATGGGGTCAATTGCCGGGGGTTCCAGGCGTGAAAACCGCCGCAACGGCAAAGACCAGCCCCGCGACAGGGTCAATTCGACTTCGCCAGCTTCAGCTCCACCGGCTTCGCATCGGCGCCGGCGCGGATGTGCACGAGCCGGCCCTCCACGATCGCCCCCAGGTGCATCTCGAGCGCGATGTAGTGCACGTCGCCGCTGACGCGCGAGCGGGGCTGCAGCTCGAGGAGCTCGGTCGCGTGGATCGGCCCGACTACGGTGCCGTTCACCACGAGGTGCGCCACGTGGATCTCGCCTTCGACCCGCGCCTGCTCGCTCACCACGAGCGTGCCCGCCTCGCCCTCGCCGGCGCGGATGTCGCCCTTGACCTCGCCATCCACGCGCAGCCCCCCGGCGAAGATCACGTTGCCCTCGATTCGCGTGCCGGCGCCGATCAGGCTGTCGATCCGGTTCTGCGCCTTGGGTTTGCTGGAAAACATGGAACCCTCCTGGTGGAACGTATCGGCCTAGGACAGAGTGTAGCTCTCGGTCGCGCGCGGCTGCGCGGCGCCCTGGTCGAACAGCCGCACCTGCACCGAGCGCACCCTGGCCTTGGGGTCGACGCGGAACGACCCTTCGGCGCGGTAGAAGCGCTTGAAGCGGACCCGGTAGGCCGCGTCGTCGGACTTCTCCTCGGGCGGCACCATGAGCGTCACGTCGCGGTCGCCGAGCTGCATGTCGACGACGAGCTGCAGCCGGCCGCTGAACTCGCGCTCCTTGCGGCCGCCGAGGGTCACCAGGACGCGGTAGCGGTACTCGCCGGGCACCAGGTCGGGCTCGACCTTGAACCCCGACACCGCGAGCTTGTCCTCGCCGGCGCCCTGCGCGAGATTCTCGAAGAACGCGAGGTCCTCGCGGAGCCGCGCGTTCTCCGCCTGCAGCGCCTTCAGCTGCTTCGCGAGCTGCGCCTGCGCGGACTTCTCGATCTGCAGCCGGCTTTCGCTCGAGGTGGTGACCGCCCGCAGGCCCTTCACTTCATCCTCGAGGGCGGCCGCCCGCACCCGCAGCATCGCGAGCTCGCTCTCCGCCGTGCTCGCGTCGTACCCGGCGAACTGCCGCCCCGCGTCGTACATCCACGTCGCAAGGACCAGCAGGAGCGCCGCCACCGCCACGATCGCGAGCGCGCGCCAATACCAGGGGACGTGAAGGCCGACCGTGAGCTTGGGGGCGGCGATCCCCCAGCGATGGCGCAGCGCGCGCAGGCGGATGGACATCAGGGGACCACCGGCAGCTGGGTGAGCCCGGCCGTCTCGTCGACGCCGAACATGATGTTCATGTTCTGCACCGCCTGGCCCGACGCGCCCTTCACCAGGTTGTCGATGACCGAGAGCACGACCAGCGTGTCGCCGTTCCCGGGCCGGTGGACGGCGATGCGGCAGGCGTTGGAGGCGCGCACCGAGCGGGTGTCCGGATGCCGGCCGGGCGGGAGCACGTCGACGAACGGCTCGCCCTCGAACCGCTTCTCGTAGAGCGCCTGGAAATCCGCCTCCCGCGTGATCCTGGCGTAGAGCGTCGCGTGGATCCCGCGCACCATCGGCGTCAGGTGCGGGACGAACAGGACGCCGATCGGCCGGCCGGCGAGCCGGGCGAGCTGCTCGCGCACCTCCGGCACGTGGCGGTGTCCGGCGACGTTGTACGCCGAGAAGTTGTCCGCGGCCTCGCTGAACATGAGGGGCAACTCGGTCTTCCGGCCGGCACCGCTCACCCCCGACTTCGCGTCGGCGATGAGATGGTCGAGGTCGACCGTCTCCGATTCGACGAGCGGGAGGAGGCCGAGCTGGACGGCGGTCGCGTAGCACCCCGGATTGCCGACGATTCGAGCGGTGCGGATCGCCGCGCGATTCGTTTCCGGGAGGCCGTACACCGCCTCGGCGACGAGCTCCGGCGCCGCGTGGTCGAGCTTGTACCAGCGCTTCCACTCGGCGAGGTCCTGCAGCCGGAAGTCGGCGGCGAGATCGACGACCCGCACGCCGGCATCGACAAGCCGCCGGGCGTCGGCCATCGCGACGCCGTGGGGGGTCGCGAAGAACACGACGTCGCAGCGCTCGAGCTTCGCCGCGGCGGGATCCGCGAACTCGAGCGCGACGCGCCCGCGCAACGACGGGAACAGGTCCGCCACCGGCGTTCCCGCCTCCTTGCGCGAGGTGATGACGGCGAGCTCGGCCTGCGGGTGCTGCGCGAGCAGCCGCAGCAGCTCGACACCGGTGTAGCCGGTGCCGCCCACGATGCCGACCTTGATCATCCCTCGCCAGCCTCCCGGCGCTTCGGCGCCGCTGCCTGTCGCCGCGCGGCGACAGCGCTTCCACAGACTAAAAAGCCGCCCTGCAGGCGGCTTTTGCGTACGTTCCGTCGCGCCATCAGCGCTTCGAGAACTGCTTGCGTCGGCGCGCCTTGTGCAGGCCGACCTTCTTTCGCTCGACCTCGCGCGCGTCGCGCGTCACGAACCCCGCTTTCGCGAGCACCGGCTTCAGGGCCGCGTCGAACTCGATCAGCGCGCGCGTCAGCCCGTGGCGCACCGCGCCCGCCTGGCCCGACTCGCCGCCGCCGTCGACGTTCACCTGGATGTCGAAGGTCGTCAGGTGATTGGTCAGCGCCAGCGGCTGGCGCACGACCATGCGCCCGGTCTCGCGGCCGAAGTACTGGTCGACCGGCTTGTCGTTGACGACGAAGTTGCCCTTGCCGGGCTTGATGAAGACCCGCGCGACGGCGCTCTTCCGCCGGCCGGTGCCGTAGTGGTGCTCGCCGATCATCGGTTCAACTCCAGAGTCTTGGGCTGCTGCGCCGCGTGCGGATGCGCGGCTCCGGGGTAGACCTTCAGCTTCCGCGCCATCGCGTACCCCAGGGGCCCTTTCGGGAGCATGCCCTTGACCGCGCGCTCGATGGCGCGAGTCGGGAACCGCGCATGCAGCTTCGCGAAGCTGATCTCGGACAGGCCGCCGGGGTAGCCGGTGTGGCTGTGGTAGGTCTTCTTGGTCGCCTTCTTGCCCGTGACGCGCACCTTCGACGCGTTGACCACGACGATGTAGTCGCCGGTGTCGACGTGCGGGGTGAACTCAGGCTTGTGCTTCCCGCGCAGCCGCCGGGCGACCTCCACCGCGAGGCGGCCGAGAACCTTGTCGGTCGCGTCGATCAGGTACCAGTCGCGGCGAACGGTGCTCGGTTTGGCGACAAAGGTCGTCATGGTGTGGACTGCCCGGGGGACGTGTTCGGGGAAAGGCGCGAATTGTAGGTTCGGGCCCGTCGCCCTGTCAAATCAGAAGGTTGCAAAATCCCTCGCGCGGGGCACACAAAAAAAAGCGCAGCCCATAGAGGCTGCGCAAGATCCACCAAAGGAGGAGGGTGGAGGAGACAAACCCTGGAGCTTCATGGGCCTCGCCCAATCCGCTCGCTACGGTGCGCATTATGACGGCCGGATTTGTGCGATGCAAGATCGCGTTGTGCGATGCGGTATCAATTTCTTTATGTGACCATCAGTTGAATGAATGATAAGCCGGGGTAAAATCGCCGAATGGAATGCTCGATCAAGTGGGTGGACGGCGTGCAGTTCCTCGCCGAGACGGGGAGCGGGCACGCGATCGTCATCGACGGCGCACCCGACGTCGGCGGCCGGGACACGGGCCCGCGCCCGATGGAGACCGTCCTCGCCGGCACCGGCGCGTGCACCGCGTCGGATGTGGTCGTGATCCTCAAGCGCAGCGGCCAGGACGTGACCGGTTGCCAGGTGCGGCTCACTGCCGAACGCGCCGAAACCGACCCGAAGGTCTTCACCAAGATCCACATGCACTTCGCCGTCCGCGGCCGGAACCTGAAGCGCTCCATCGTCGAGAACGCGATCAAGCTCTCCCACAACAAGTACTGCTCCGCGTCGGCGATGCTGGCCAAGACCGCGACGCTCACCCACGACTTCGAGCTGATCGAAGAAGCCGGTTCGGTCGCGGCCTGAGCGCCCGTCCGCTGCCGTTGCGGCGGCGCGACAGGCGGCCACGCGAGGGCTGGCGGTTCCCCTGTCGCGTTGTACCCATGCAACGCTTCACCTATACTGAGGTCGCCGTCGCGGGCGCGGTTACCGTGCGCGGTCAAACGCATAACAGTTAAGGAGGAGAAGTCACATGAGCACGCTGGCGTGGAAGAAACGCGCGATCGGCGCAGCGATCGGGGCAGTGACCGTTATGGCGGCCGGAAGCGCAGGAGCCGCGGGCTTCGCCATCACCACGCAGAATGCCAGCGGGCTCGGCCTCGCGAACTCCGGCCAGGCCGCGGCCGCGGAGGACGCGAGCACGATCTGGTACAACCCCGCGGGGCTCACCCTCATCCCCGGGCGGCAGGTCGTCGGCGCGCTGAACGTCATCAACACGTCGATCAAGTTCGAGAACAACGGCAGCACCGGTCCCACGGGTGCTCTGTCGACCGCTGGGAGCGGCGGCGATGCCGGAGGATGGGCAGCGGTCCCGAGCGCCTACCTTTCGTGGCAGCTCAACCCGCAGCTCTGGCTGGGCGTCGGGCTTGGAGCGCCATTCGGCCTCAAGACCGAATGGGATGACGGCTGGGTCGGCCAGTTCAACGCGATCAAGTCCGAGGTGAAGACGATCAACATCAACCCGACCCTCGCGTGGAAGATCAACGAGACGGTTTCGCTCGGGTTCGGGCTCAACGCCCAGTATCTGGACGCCGAGCTCACGTCACGGGCGTTTGCCGGCGCCGTGAGCCCCTTGGTGACCATCACCGGGGACGACTGGGGCTGGGGCTGGAACGTGGGCGCGATGTTCAACATCTCGCCCGCAACCCGGATCGGCGTGTCCTACCGCTCGGAGATCGAGTACACGATCGAAGGTAACGTGACGTCCAGCACGCAGATACCGCCGACGCTGGTGAACGGACCGGCGCGCGCCGACATCGACGTGCCGGCGATGGCCTCCATCGCCTTGTCGCAGCAGATCGGCCGGGACTGGACGATCCTCGCCGACTACACCTACACCTGGTGGGACTCGATCCAGGATCTGAACGTCGTGAGGTCGAATACCGGTGCGACTTTCACCACCCTGGAGTTGAAGTTCAAGAACAGCTGGCGGGCCGGCATCGGTGCCAGCTACCGATTGAACGACCAATGGAAGCTGCGATTCGGCACCGCGTACGACAAGACGCCGGTGCAGGACGCGTTCCGCTCCCCACGGCTGCCCGACGAAGACCGGATCTGGCTCGCAGTCGGCGCGCAGTGGCAGTTCTCGAAGCAGGGCGCGCTCGACCTCGGATACGCTCACGAGTTCGTGGACGATGCGTCGAGCAACCTGCGCGTTCCTGCCCCTACCGGCTTGCCCGGAGGCACACTGCGCGGCACGTACAAGGCGGACGTCAACATCTTCGGTATCCAGGTCAAGTACTCGTTCTGACACGCCTCGCGTGATTCGAAACGGCCGCCTCGCGCGGCCGTTTTGCCGTCCGGCCGCAGACGTCGTACCAGTAAGTCAAAAGGGGGCAGACTGGCCGCCAGTGCGAGTCACGGAGGCGAGGATGGGATGGGTGACAGTATCAACGAAGGGACAAGTGGTGCTGCCGGCCGCGATTCGGCGGCGGATGAAAATCCGGCCAGGCACTCGGTTGAAGGTCGAGCTTTCCGCGGACGGCCAGGCCGTGATTCTCCGGAGCCCTACGGGCGAGAAAGCCTCCCGGATCGAGGACGGCTTCGGCCTGCTCAAGGCACGGCGGCACGTGCGCATCGAGGACATGGACGGCGCCAAGATCCTGGCGAACCCGCCTCCGCGGGACGGCCGGTGATCGCGCTCGATACGAACGTCCTTGCGCGGTTCTACATCGAGGACGAAGCGGACGCAGAGTCGAGGCGGCAGCGGACCGGTGCCCGTGCCCTGCTCGCGTCGGAGCGGAAGTTCTTCGTGCCCTTTACCGTCGTCCAGGAGCTCGAACGGGTGATGCACGGGGCGTACGGCTTCTCGCGCGACGAGACCATCAAGGTCTTCGATCACCTGCTGAACCTCCCGAACCTCGACGTCGACGCCGCCGCCGCGGTTCGCCAGGCAACCGAGTGACATCGGCGCGGGCTGGATTTCTCCGACGCTCTGCATCTGGCGCTCTCAGCGTCGCGCTCGCAGCTCGCCACGTTCGACCCCAAGGTCACAAGCAAGGTCGCGAGACTTCGGCTGAAACCCTCGGCGTCGGCGCCGAAGGCCTGAACGCGCCTCGCTTCAGAGCCAGTATGAAGACGTGGTCATCACGCGTGCGCTCGCCCGCATGACGGACTTGACTGCCGCGGGCAACTCCTTCGCGCCGAGCGCCTCCGCCGTGCGCGCGTGCCCCGCCTCGTCGCGCTGCATGGCCGCCACCACGGTCCGCGTCCGGACGTCTTTCTCGCTCAACCGGTCGAGGTGGCCCTCGAGGTGACGCTCGACCTGCCGCTCGGTCTCCTTGAGGAACCCGAGGTTCCAGGCGTCGCCGAGCTTGCCCGCCGCAAAGCCGATCGCGAGCGACCCCACGTACCAGAGCGGGCTCAGCAGGCTCGTCCGGCCACCCAGCTCGGCGAT
>JBOIFD010000386.1:0-13720 GCA_050741515.1 Burkholderiales bacterium | reverse complement strand
TCGCCTTCCGAGTACCAGGGGAAGATCCCGCGGCGGTACCCATCGAGCAGCCGGCGCGGCGAGAGGTCGCCGCCGACCGCGAGCAGGCCGTTCGGCTCCGGCAGCGCCGACGCGAGGGACGGGAACGGGGTATCGACGCCGAGCCAGGCGATCACGACGGGGTCAGGGGTGGCGAAGGCCGGGCGGGGCGCGCCGAGCGGGGGCGGCGGGGCCCGCCACCGGTCACGCCTCACTCGTCAGCATTTGACCTGCTGCTTGCAGTAGTGTTCGAGCGCGTCGACGACGCAGGTGCCCTCGACCGTGGCCTTGGCGCGCCCCTCGTGCTCGAGGGCGAGGCGGAACTCGTACCGGGCGAAAAAATCGTCGAACATCTCGCCGCCGATCGTGCCCACCGCGTAGAGCGCGTCGGTCGCGCGGTCGTAGTCCAGCAGGATCGCCGCCAGCGGCTGCGGCGCCGGGCCCGCGACGACCCGGCCGCCTTCGGCCGGGTCGTACTGGCTGTGCTCCGAGCAGCAGTGGATGACCTGGGCGTACCGGTTCCCGGGCGTGCGCTCGGCGCGGTAGGCGATGAAGCTGATGTCGCGGGTGGGGTAGGTCAGCCGGTGGGCGCAGATGGCCGAATACGCGACGACGCCTCCGCCCGCCCCGGTGCCCCCGGTCCACTCGTACACGCGGTTGTCGACGGTCGCGAGGCGCGCGCTCGTCTTGGTCGGCTTGCCCAGGTTGAGCAGGAAGCAGGGCGTCCCGGCGTACGGGTAGTGGAAGATCAGGTTGCGGCCGACCGGGAGCTCTCTGGACCTGATCGGCTCGCCGCCCGCCGCGACGAGCCGCGCGCGGCCGTAGAAGCGCGGCTTGGCGCTCCCTTGAGCCCAGGCCTGCCCGACCAGCTCCGGCAGCGACGCCGCCGCACCGGCGAGGCCGCAGGCGCGAACGAAATCCCTTCGATCCATGAAGCCCTCCGTTCGCCCCGAAGCTAGCGACGGCTTGCGCCGCTGTCAATGGGGCCGGAGCGTGGCGAAGGGCGTGCGGCCTGATGGACTACCCTCGCGGCTCGCGCGCTCGGGGTTCGCCCTTGGGGCGGCCCGGCGGGCTCAGAGGTTGTAGCCCTTTTCGTTGTGCAGCACCGTGTCGAGACCTTCGGTTTCCTCGTCCGGCGTGACGCGCATGCCGACGACGGCGTCGCTTGCTTTGAGCAGCACGTAGGTGAGGACCCCCGACCACAGCGCGACGGCGGCGATGCCGGCGAGCTGTACCAGGATCTGGCCGCCCATCGTCTGCCCCTCGGGATAGCCCACGCCGCCGAGCGCGGTCGCGGCGAATACCCCGGTGAGGGCGGTGCCGAGCGCGCCGCCCACCCCGTGCACCGGAAAGACGTCGAGCGAGTCGTCCACGCCGAGCGCGCGCTTCATGAGGTTCGTGGCGAAGAAGCACAGCACCCCCGCGGCGGCGCCGATCGCGAGCGCGCCGAGCGGCCCGACGAAGCCCGAGGCCGGCGTGATCGTGCCGAGCCCGGCGACCATCCCGGTCACGATGCCGAGCACCGACGGCTTGCCGTAGCGCACCCACTCGCACACCATCCAGGCGAAGGCGCCGGTAGCCGCGCCGATGTGGGTCACGAGCATGGCCATCCCGGCGGCGCCGTCGGCAGCGAGCGCGCTTCCGGCGTTGAACCCGAACCACCCGACCCACAGCATCGAGGCGCCCGCGACGGTCATGGTCAGGTTGTGCGGCGGCATGGGCGTATCGGGAAAGCCCCGGCGCCGGCCGAGCACGAGCGCGGCGACGAGCGCCGCCATGCCCGCGTTCAGGTGCACCACGGTGCCGCCGGCGAAGTCCATGAGCCCCAGCTTGGCGAGCCAGCCGTCGCCCCACACCCAGTGCGCGATCGGCGCATAGACCAGGAGCAGCCACAGCGTCGAGAAGAGCAGCATCCCGGAGAACTTCACGCGCTCGGCGTAGGCGCCGATCACCAGCGCCGGCGTGATGATCGCGAAGGTGAGCTGGAACATCGCGAACACGGTCTCCGGGATGGTGCCCTTCACCGTCGTGACCTCGACGCCCGAGAGGAAGGCCTTGCCGAGCCCGCCCCACCACGCGTTCGCGGCGCCGCCGTCGCCGAACGCGATGCTGTAGGCGACGACCACCCACGCCAGGGTGACGACGCAGGTGATGGTGAAGCACTGCATGAGGACGGACAGCACGTTCTTCGCGCGCACGAGGCCCGCGTAGAACAGCGCCAGCCCGGGGAGCGTCATGAACAGGACCAGCACCGAGGCCGCGATCATCCACGCCGTGTTCGCTCCGTCGAGCTTGGGCGGGTCGGCAGCGAGCGCCAGCGGGGCATGCAACAGGAGCAAGCCAGCCAGCCATCGCTTGAGGTTGTGCGCAGTCATGAGCGGGTCTCCTCCGGTCTACCTTCGTCTTATGGATTCCGCCCCGGCGAGCCTCGCACTTCACTGGGGCGATGGGTCCGGCGCTGGAATGCCCCTTGCGGGTGCATCGGCGCGCCAATCTACTCCGCCGAAGGCAAAAACACAAAAGGCGGCGCCGGCCGCGGCCAGCGGTGCTGCCGCCTGCCGCGGGGTCACTTGACCGGCAGGATCTCGCCGGCGTGGAACGAGAAACCGCCGGCCTTCCGGTCGGCGTAGTAGTGGCCGAGCGTCGTGGCGACGGTCCGGAACGCGAGCTCCGGCCACGGGATCGCGGCCTCGGGGAAGAGCTTCACGTCGAGGCTCTCGGTGCCGGCCCCGAAGTCGAGGTCGAGCAGTCGCGCGCGGTAGAAGATGTGCACCTGATCGACGTGCGGGACCGACAGGACCGTGAACATGTCGGTGAGCTCGACCCGCGCCCGCGCTTCCTCGAGCGTCTCCCGCTGCGCCGCCTGGGCCACGGTCTCGCCGTTCTCCATGAAGCCCGCGGGCAGGGTCCACAGCCCGTAGCGCGGCTCGATCGCGCGGCGGCAGAGCAGCACCTGCCCTTCCCATTCCGGGATGCAGCCGATCACCATCCGCGGGTTCCGATAGTGGATCGTGAGGCAGGCGTCGCAGACGTGCCGCGGCAGGTTGTCGCCGGCCGGAACCCTGAGCACGACCGGAGCGCCGCAGTTGGAGCAGAACTTCATCGCGTCTCGAATCGCTGAACCCGGAATGATACGCGGCCGCCGTGACGCCCAATGCGGGAGGGTGACGGGTGACGCGGCGTCTAGCCGACGAGCGCGGGCAGCTCCGCGAGCGAGGCGAGCTCGTGGTCCGGCGCGGACCCCAGCCCGTCCCGGGGTGCGCCGGCGCGGTTCACCCAGAACGTCCGGAAGCCGAAGGACTTCGCGCCGGCGGCGTCCCAGCCGTTCGAGGACACGAAGCCGATCGCCTGCGCCGGCGCGCCGAGACGGTCGACCGCGAGCCGGTACACCTGCGGCGCGGGCTTGTAGATCCTCAGCTCGTCCACGCTGAGGACGTCGGGGATCAGCTCGCCGAGACCGCTGTTCGAGACCACGTCCCGCAGCATCGCCGGCGCGCCGTTCGACAGGATCGCGAGCTTGATCCCGCCGAGCTTGCGCAGGGCCTCCGTCACCTCCGGGAACGTCTCGAGGTGCCGGTAAGCCCGCAGCAACCGGTCGCGTTTGGCGTCGTCGTAGGGGAGCTGCAACGCGGCGCACGCGTAACGGAGGCCCGCCTCCGTGACGCGGGCGAAGTCCTCGTACCGCCCCATCAGGCTGCGGAGCCACGTGTACTCGAGCTGCTTCGTCCGCCAGAGCTGCGAGAGCTGCGCGCCCCGGCCCGGCCAGAGCTCGTCGCACAGCGCCACGACCGAGTGGACGTCGAAGAGCGTGCCGTAGGCGTCGAAGACGAGGGCTGCGGGGCGGGCGGTCATGGGGTCCTCCAGGGAACCGGACCGGGCGGGCGCCCGGCAGTCGGCGAAGGATAGCCCCTCCGCCCCGGGGAACGCGGGCCTCAGGGCAGGGTGCGGAGCGCCGCGGCGAGCGTGAGCTCCGGCCGGCGCCGCTTGTCGACGCGGATCTCGTGGGTCGGCTCGATGGTGCCGTCCTCGTTCGCCGTCTCCAGGCGCAGCGTGAAGCCCCAGAGATACGCGAGGTGCTTCATCACGTCCTTGAACATCGGGTGCAGCGGGCGGCGGTCGGCGCGGTAGTGGCGCAGCGTCATCGAGCGGTCGCCGCCGACGTCGACGTTCAGGATCTGGACGTTGGGCTCGCGCTCGGTCAGCGCGTACTGGCGGGCGAGCGTCTCGCGCACCTCGCGGTACCCCTCGTCGTTGTGAATCGCGCCGACCCGGAGGTTCGGAGCCTCGTCGTCGTCGAGCAGGCAGAAGAGCCGCAGGTCGCGGATCACCTTCGGCGAGAGGAACTGCTGGATGAAGCTCTCGTCCTTGAAGTTGCGCATCGCGAAGTCGAGGGTCTTCACCCAGTCGCTCCCGGCGATGTCCGGGAACCACTGGCGGTCCTCGTCGGTCGGCTCCTCGCAGATGCGGCGGAGGTCGCGGTACATCGCGAAGCCGAGCGCGTAGGGGTTGATGCCGCCGAAGTAGGGGCTGTCGAACCCGGGCTGGGTGAGGACGTTGGTGTGCGAGTGCAGCACCTCGAGCAGGAAGCTGTCGGCGAGCAGGCCCTCGTCGTAGAGCGTCTGCATGATCGTGTAGTGCCAGAACGTCGCCCAGCCCTCGTTCATCACCTGCGTCTGGCGCTGCGGGTAGAAGTACTGGGCGAGCTTGCGGACGATGCGCGCCATCTCCCGCTGCCACGGCTCGAGCAGCGGGGCGTGCTTCTCCAGGAAGTAGAGGAGGTTCTCCTGCGGCTCCGACGGAAAGCGCTGCTCCGAAGCCTCGGCGTCCGGGTCGTCGGCGTGAGGCAGCGTGCGCCACAGGTCGTTCACCAGCTGCTGGAGGTGCTCCTCGCGCTCCTTGAGCCGCAGGCGCTCCTGCGCGAGCGTGCGCTTCGGCGGCCGCTTGTAGCGATCGACGCCGAACGTCGCGAGCGCGTGGCAGGCGTCGAGCACCCGCTCGACCTCCTCCTCGCCGTAGCGCTGCTCGCACTGGATGATGTACTGCTTGGAGAACAGCAGGTAGTCGATGATCGCGTCGGGCTGCGTCCAGGTGCGGAAGAGGTAGTTGCCCTTGAAGAACGAGTTGTGGCCGTAGCAGGCGTGCGCGACGACGAGCGCCTGCATCGGCATCGTGTTCTCCTCCAGGAGGTACGCGATGCAGGGGTTGGAGTTGATGACGATCTCGTACGCGAGACCCATGGCGCCGCGCTTGTAGATCTGCTCGGTCGCGAGGAAGCGCTTGCCGAACGACCAGTGGTAATAGCCGATCGGCATGCCGTTGGACGCGTAGGCGTCCATCATCTGCTCGGCGCTGATGATCTCGATCTGGTTGGGGTAGGTGTCCAGGCCGAACCGCTCGGCGACCCGCGCGATCTCGCGGTCGTAGCGCTCGACGAGATCGAAGCGCCATTCGGAGCCCGACGGGAGCGGCTCCTTGTGGCGTCGGGCTCCGGCGCCGGGTCCCGCGCCGGACGGCGTGCCGGTCTGGCCCCGCTTCATCGGGGGCTTCAGCGGGGGATTCATGCCCGGTGTCTCACGCCGCGGCCTTCTCTTTCTTGGTGAACAGCTCCCGCAGCACCGGGTAGATGTCGGTGCGGTCCCGGATCCGCCCGAGCGCGAGGTTCGGGCGGGTGGCTCGCGCCTGCTCGTAGTGGACCCAGAGGTTCTGGGGCTCGCCGGTCGTGATCTCGACGTAGGTGAAGTACTGAACCAGGGGCAGCAGGTCGTTCACGAGGAGCTCGAGGCAGCGCGGGGAGTCGCCCTCCCAGTTGTCGCCGTCGGAGGCCTGCGCGATGTAGATGTTCCACTGGTCGAGCGGGAAGTTCGCCCGGATCTCCTCGAGCGCCGCCGCAAGCGCGCTCGACACCACCGTGCCGCCGGTCTCGGTCGAATGGAAGAACTCCTCCTCGTCGACGACCTTCGCGGTCGTGTGGTGGCGGATGAAGACGATCTCGATGCGCTCGTAGTGCCGTTTCAGGAACAGGTGCAGCAGGATGAAGAACCGCTTCGCCAGGTCCTTGCGGGTCTCGTCCATCGAGCCCGACACGTCCATGATGCAGAACATCACCGCCTGCGCGATCGGCAGCGGCTGCACGATGCGGTTGCGGAACCGCAGGTCGAAGGTGTCGATGAACGGGACCGCCGCGATCTTCCGCCGCAGCTGCTCGAGCTCCTCGAGCAGGGCGATGACCCGCGGGTCGTTCGGGTCGGCCGCCTCTCCGCCGAGGGCTTCGAGCTCGAGCTCGAGCGCCCGCAGCCGCGCGGCGTAGGGGCCCTGGAACGCGATGCGCCGCGCGAGCGACTCGCGCATGGTGCGGATCACCGCGAGGTTCGACGGCGTGCCGTCGGTGCGGTACCCGGCGCGGAGGCGCTGGTGGTGGGTGATCGAGGCGAGCTGCGTCTTGATGAGGTCGGGCAGCGCCATGTCCTCGAAGAAGAAGTCGAGGAACTCCTCGCGCGAGAGGCGGAAGCGGAACGCGTCCTCGCCCTCGCCGTCGTCCGAGGCGCTGCCGCCGGAACCGCGGCCGCCGCCGGGGGGACGGGCGATCTCGTCGCCGGTGACGAACTCCTTGTTCCCCGGGAGCACCCCTTCGCGCTTGCCGCCGGCGCCGTGCTGGAACGTCGGCTCGTTCAGGTCGCGCGCCGGGATCGAGATGCTCGCGTCGCGGTCGGCCTCGGCGATCCTGCGGCCGCCGATCGCGCGCGCGACCGCCTCGCGCACCTGCGCGCGATAGCGCTTCAGGAAGCGCTGCGCGTTCACCGCGCTCTTGTGGCGCGGGTTCTCGCGGCGGTCGATGATCTCGCTCATCGGACTACCCGCGCGAGCTGCGCGCTCGGGATTCGCCCTTGGGGCGGCCCGGCGGGCTCATGGGACGGGCGTATCAAAGGTCGGCCTGCGGCGGGCAGGAATCGCTCCCGGGCCCGCGGCGCGGAGCGGCGCTCAGGAGGACTTCCGCACCCGGAGGTACCACTCGACGAGCAGGCGCACCTGCTTCGGCGTGTAGCCCTTCGCGACCATGCGGTCGACGAAGTTCTGGTGCTTCTTGCGCTCGTCTTCCGAGGCCTTGGCGTTGAACGAGATGACCGGCAGCAGGTCCTCGGTGGTCGAGAACATCTTCTTCTCGATCACCGTGCGCAGCTTCTCGTAGCTCGTCCACGACGGGTTCTTGCCCTGGTTCGCGGCGCGCGCCCGCAGCACGAAGTTGACGATCTCGTGCCGGAAGTCCTTGGGATTCGAGATGCCGGCCGGCTTCTCGATCTTCTCCAGCTCGTCGTTCAGCGCCGAGCGATCGAGGATCTCGCCGGTGTTCGGGTCGCGGTACTCCTGGTCCTGGATCCACAGGTCGGCGAACGTGACGTAGCGGTCGAAGATGTTCTGGCCGTACTCGGAGTAGGACTCGAGGTACGCCGTCTGGATCTCCTTGCCGATGAACTCGACGTACGGCGTCGCGAGATACTCCTTGACGTACGAGAGGTAGCGCTTCTCGGCGTCGGCCGGGAACTGCTCGCGCTCGATCTGCTGCTCGAGCACGTACAGGAGGTGCACCGGGTTGGCCGCGATCTCGCTGTGATCGAAGTTGAAGACCTTCGACAGCACCTTGTAGGCGAACCGCGTGGACAGTCCGGTCATGGCCTCGTCGACGCCGGCGAAGTCGCGGTACTCCTGCATCGACTTCGCCTTGGGATCGATGTCCTTCAGGTTCTCGCCGTCGTAGACGCGCATCTTCGAGAAGATCGACGAGTTCTCCGGCTCCTTGAGGCGGGTGAGCACGGCGAACTGGCTCATCATCTTGAGCGTTCCCGGCGCGCACGGCGCGTGGGCGAGCGAGGAGTTCTTGAGCAGCTTCTCGTAGATCTTGATCTCCTCGGAGACCCGCAGGCAGTACGGCACCTTCACGATGTAGACGCGGTCGATGAACGCCTCGTTGTTCTTGTTGTTCTTGAACGTCTGCCACTCGGCCTCGTTCGAGTGCGCGAGCACGATGCCGTCGAACGGGATCGCGCCGAAGCCCTCGGTGCCCTTGTAGTTGCCTTCCTGGGTGGCGGTGAGGAGCGGATGGAGGACCTTGATCGGCGCCTTGAACATCTCGACGAACTCGAGCAGGCCCTGGTTGGCGCGGCACAGGCCCCCCGAGTAGCTGTAGGCGTCCGGGTCGTCCTGCGAGTACTGCTCGAGCTTGCGGATGTCGAGCTTGCCGGTGAGCGAGGAGATGTCCTGGTTGTTCTCGTCGCCGGGCTCGGTCTTGCAGATCGCGATCTGCGCGAGCGCGGAGGGCCGCAGCTTCACGACCCGGAACTTCGCGAGATCGCCGCCGTACTCGCGGAGGCGCTTCACCGCCCACGGCGAGGGGATCGAGCTCAGGTAGCGGCGCGGGATGCCGTACTCGTCCTCGAGCGTCGGGCCGTCGTCCTCGGGCGAAAACACGCCGAGCGGGCTTTCGTTCACCGGCGAGCCCTTCAGCGCGTAGAACGGCATCTGCTCCATGAGGTGCTTGAGCTCCTCGGCGAGCGAGCTCTTGCCGCCGCCGGGGGGGCCGAGCAGGTAGAGGATCTGCTTCCGCTCCTCGAGCGCCTGGGCGGCGTGCTTGAAGTACGCGACGATCTGCTCGATCGTCTCCTCCATCCCGTAGAAGTCCTTGACCGCGGGATAGACCTTCATGACCTTGTTCGAGAAGATGCGCGACAGGCGCGGGTCGTTGCGCGTGTCGATCATCTCGGGCTCGCCGATCGCCATCAGCATCCGCTCGGCGGCGGTGGCGTAGGCGGCGGGGTTCGACTTGCAGAGCTCGAGGTACTCCTGGAGGGTGTACTCCTCCTCCAGGCGGCTGTCGAAGCGCGCCTGGAAGCGGGAGATCACCCCGCCGCGAGTCTCGTGCGCGCGCTCCGTGCCGTGCCGCTGCGCGACGCCCGATGCGGCCTCGCCGAACGCGGAGAAGACTTGCTTCGGGTTACCTTCCATGCGAACCTCCGCACGCCAGGAACGTGCGCCGAGTATCGGCTTCGCGTCCCTCGCTGGTGTAGGAACTTATAGCGATTTTCGGACCAGACCCGCCTCTAAGACAAGGCGCGTGTGGCAAAGTTGCGACGGCTCGGACCGGCAACGCGCGACGCCTTGCGCGCGCTGACGCGAGGCGCATTCTCCCGCAACACGCGCTCATGAGCAGTGGCTTCGATCCGCGCCTCGCGCAGCGACTGCGACACGCGCGCCGCGTCGTGGCGCTCACCGGCGCCGGCATCTCCGCCGACGGCGGGATCCCGACCTTCCGTGACGCACCAACGGGGCGCCGGGCACGCTTTCGCCCCGAGGAGCTCGCGACGCCTGAGGCGTTTCGCCGCGATCCGCGGCGGGAGTCGACCTGGCCCAGGTTAGCACTCTGGCGGCTCAAGTGCTAACCCGTTGTTGAGGAGGGGAGATTGGACCGCTACCAGGAGATCTACCGGAGCTACCGCTGGCAGGTTCCGGAGCGGTTCAACATCGCCGCCGCCTGCTGCGGGCGGCATGCCGGGGACCGCCATCGCTTCTGCATGTACTGGGAGGACGAATCCGGCGCCACGTCGGCGTTGACTTACTGGGACATCCAGCAACGGGCCAACCAGCTCGCGAACGCGCTTGCCGCGCTCGGGGTCGCGCGCGGGGACCGCGTCGCCATCATCCTGCCGCAGCGCCCCGAGACCGCCATCGCGCACATCGCCTGCTACCAGATGGGCGCGATCGCGATGCCGCTGTCGTGCCTCTTCGGCCCGGACGCGCTCGAGTACCGCCTCCAGAACAGCGAGTCGGTGGCGGCGTTCGTCGACCCGGCTTCGCTGCCGAACCTCGCGCCGATCCGCGACCGCTTGCCCAGCCTCAAGCGCGTGATCGGCGTCGCCGGCGCTGCCGAGTCGTGGGTGATCGGCTGGGAGCGGCTCCTGGAGCAGGCGTCGCGGCGCTTCAGCGCGGTCGACACGGCGGCCGAGGATCCGGCCCTGCTCATCTACACCAGCGGCACGACCGGTCCGCCGAAGGGCGCGCTCAAGCCGCAGCGCGTGCTGATCGGCAACCTGCCTGGGTTCAGCTACTCGCACGACGTCTTTCCGCAGGCGGGCGACCTCTTCTGGTCGCCCGCCGACTGGGCCTGGACCGGCGGGCTCATGGATGCGCTCCTGCCGACGATGTACTACGGCTATCCGATCCTCGGTTACCGCGGGCGTTTCGATCCGGAAAAGGCGTTCCATCTGTGCGAGAAGTACCAGGTCCGCAACACCTTCCTCTTCCCGACGGCGCTCAAGATGATGATGAAGGCGGTCCCCGAGCCGCGGCGGCGCTACGCGCTGAGCCTCCGGTCGATCATGAGCGCCGGCGAATCGGTCGGCGAGACCGTATTCGCGTGGAGCCGGGCGGCGCTCGGCGTCACGATCAACGAAATGTTCGGCCAGACCGAGATCAATTATCTCGTCGGCAACTCGCACACGCTCTGGCCGGCGAAACCGGGCTCGATCGGGCGGCCGTACCCCGGCCACCGGATCGCCGTGATCGACGACGCTGCCAGCGAGGTGCCGGTCGACGAGGTCGGCGAGGTGGCCGTCCACCGCACCGACATCCACGGCGATCGGGACGCGGTGTTCTTCCTCGGCTACTGGAAGGACGACGAGGCGACGCGCAACAAGTACTCGGGGGACTGGTGCCGGACCGGCGACCTCGCGACGCGTGACGGGGAGGGCTACCTCTGGTACCAGGGGCGCGCCGACGACGTGTTCAAGAGCGCGGGCTACCGCATCGGGCCGTCGGAGATCGAGAACTGCCTCGTCAAGCACCCGGCGGTGGCGAACGCGGCGGTGGTGCCGAGCCCGGACCCCGAGCGGGGCAACGTCGTGAAGGCATTCATAGTGTTGACCCCGGGCCACGCGCCTTCCACGCAGCTCGAGGAGGAGATCAGGACCCACGTCCGCGGGCGGCTCGCGCCGTACGAGTACCCGAAGGAGATCGAGTTCATCGCCGAGCTGCCGATGACGACGACCGGGAAGGTCCAGCGGCGGGTGCTCCGGTTGCGGGAGGCCGAGCGGAAGAAGGGGGCGCCTGGAATCTAGCTCAGGCGCGCGCGCACGAGCATCTTGCCCTCGGCCTCGGCGACCAGCGTCCCGTCCTGGTTGCGGCAGGCGCCGGTCAGGACGACGATGCCGCCTTGGTGCTTCGGCTTGTCGAGCTTGCCGGCGACGGTCCAGGTGGTCGTGACCGTGTCGCCCGGGCGGACCGGCGCCTCGAATCGGCAGTTGTGCTCGAGATAGGCGATGGCGGTGCCGTGGAAGTGCATCCCGGCCGGCGCCGACATCAATGCGCTCGTGAACGTCCCGTGCAGGATGCGGCCGCCGAAGCGCGATGCCCGCGCGTGAGTCTCGTCGACGTGCAGCGGGTTGAAGTCGCCGAAGAGGCCGGCCGCGAGCACGAGGTGCGTCTCGGTCACCGTGAGCGACGCGCCGAACGTGTCGCCGACCTTCACCTCGTCGTAGTGCTTGCCCTGGGCCACGCGCCGATTGTTGCAGAGCGGGTGACGCCCGGCAAGCAGGCGTCGTAGACTCGCGGCTGGTTCCACCGGTCGCGTCGAAACGACGATGAAGCTCTACACCTACTTCCGCTCCTCCGCCTCGTACCGCGTCCGCATCGCGCTCGCCTGCAAGGGCCTCGCCCACGAGGCCGAGTACGTGAGCCTCCCGAAGGCCGACCACCGGGCGGACAAGTTCCGCGCCGTGAACGTTCAGGGACTGGTGCCGGCGCTCGAAGACGGCGGCGGCGTTTTGGTCCAGTCGCTGGCGATCATCGAGTACCTGGAGGAGCGCTATCCCAAGCCGCCGTTGCTCCCGCCCTCGCCCGCGGATCGTGCGTACGTCCGCGCGGTGTCGCAGATCGTCGCGTGCGAGCTGCACCCGCTCAACAACCTGCGCACGCTGAAGTACATCCGGAAGGCCTACGGGCTCGACGAGGATGGCGTCAACGCGTGGTACCGCCATTGGATCGACGACGGGTTCGCGATGCTCGAGGGGTACCTGAACCGCGAGCGCCGGTGCGGCAAGTACTGCTTCGGCGACATGGTGACGATGGCCGACTGCTGCCTCGTCCCGCAGGTGTTCAACGCCAAGCGCTACGAGTGCGACCTCGGACCCTATCCGACCGTCATGCGGATCTTCGACGAGTGCATGACGCTCGAGGCGTTCTCATCCACGCAGCCGTCCCGGCAGCCGGACGCGGTGCAGTAGGCGTGGCGCCCGAGGTCGAGGTTCTCATCGAGATCCCGCGCGGCAGCTTCCTCAAGCGCGGGTCCACCGGGCAGGTGGACTTCGTTTCGCCCCTGCCGTGCCCGTTCAACTACGGGTCGGTGCCGCAGTACATCGGCCGCGAAGGCGACCTGCTCGACGCGGTGGTGCTCGGCCCGCGCCTGCCGCTCGGCACCCGGACGCGCGTGCGCGCCTGGGGCGCCGTGGTGCTGACCGATCGCGGCATGACCGACGACAAGCTGATCTGCAGCCACGCGCCGCTGAGCCCCGGACAGCGCCGGAGGGTGCTGCGCTTCTTCCACCTCTATGCGAAGTGCAAGGGACTGCTGAATCTCCTGCGCCGCCGTCCGGGGCGCAACGCCTGCGACGGCTGGTGCGATGCCACAGCGGCGATCGCGCGGGCCCGCGTGCGGGACGCCGGCTGGCGGGGACCGCCGGTACCTTTCTGACGGCCGCCGGGGAGAAGGCTCACGCCTTCCCGATGAGCCGGCTGCAGCCGAGGGGCGTGCCGTCCGTTAGGTAGTTGACGACCGCTCTCCCTCCCGGGCCACCGGCATGGGTAGGGGATAATCCTCGGCGCCGAGGAGGAGCGGCGCGCCCTGGAATTCATCTTCATCGTCGCCGTCGGCCTCGTCGCCGGGACCCTGAGCGGGATCGTCGGCTTCGGCTCTTCCATCATGCTGATGCCGGTGCTCGTGATCGTGTTCGGCCCGGTGCAGGCGGTGCCGATCATGGGGATCGCGGCGATCATGGCCAACCTGTCGCGCATCGCCGTGTGGTGGCGCGAGGTCGACTGGCGCGCCTGCGCCGCGTACTCCGCCACCGGCGTTCCCGCCGCCGCGCTGGGCGCGGCGACGCTGCTGTCGCTGCCGCCGCGCATCGTCGAGGGCGCGCTGGGCGTGTTCTTCATCCTGATGGTGCCGGCGCGGCGCTGGCTCGCCGCGCACGGGCTCCGGCTGCGGCTCGCGCACCTGGCGGCGATCGGCGTGCCGATCGGCTATCTCACCGGGATCGTCGTGACCACCGGTCCGATCACCGTGCCGATCTTCCTCGCTTACGGCCTCGTCAAGGGAGCGTTCATCGCCACCGAGGCCGCCGCGTCGTTCGCGGTCTATCTCGGCAAGATCGCCGTCTTCCGGGGCTTCGGCGCGCTGCCGTGGAACATCGTTCTCGACGGGCTCATCACCGGCTCCTCGCTCATGGCCGGCGCGTTCCTCGCCAAGCGGTTCGTCCTCGAGCTCGAGCCGGGCCAGTTCCGGGCGCTGATGGAAGGACTGATGCTCGTCTCGGGGGCGGCGATGCTCTGGACCGCCGCCGTGTCGTGAGCGGGACGTCGATCTGGTCCCGCCGCCCGGAATCGAACCGGGATCTAGCGCTTAGGAGGCGCTCGTTCTATCCATTGAACTACGGCGAGG
>JBOIFD010000385.1:0-8085 GCA_050741515.1 Burkholderiales bacterium | reverse complement strand
CCTGGCAGCGCGTCGAGGCGATCACCGTTCAGCCGATGCTGCCGGCGAACGAGCCGGTGCTGCGCGCGCTCGCGCTGCCCACCGAGTACGCGCTCTCGAACGCGACCGAGGTGGGCGACGAGGCCTTCGTGGCGGCGCTGCGGCGCCGGCTCGCGCAGGGGCTGCGGCTCGTGCAGCTCCGCGAGAAAACCATGCCGCGGGACCGCCTGGTGCAGCTCGCCGGCAGGGTCGTCAGGCTCGTGCGCGAGACGGGCGGGATCGTGCTCGTGAACGCCGACGAGGCGCTGGCGCGGGAGGCCGGCGCCGACGGCGTGCATCTCACCGCGGCGCGGCTCGCCGCGATCGATTCGCGGCCGGCGCTCGAATGGGTCGGCGCGTCGGTCCACACGCGCGACGAGCTGCGGAAGGCCGAGCGGCTCGGGGTCGATCTCGCCGTCCTCGGGCCCGTCCATCCGACGCCGACCCATTCCGGCGCCCCGCCGCTCGGCTGGGACGGCTTCGAGCGGATCGCGCGCGATGCTGCGATCCCGGTGTTCGCGATCGGCGGCCTCGCCCCTGCCGACCTCGAGCGCGCGTGGACGCACGGCGCGCACGGGATCGCGATGATCCGCGGCGCCTGGGGAAGCCAGGCGAGCGATGCGCGGCGCTGACGCGCCGCGCCTACACGTCCGCGCCGCGCGCGCTCGGGGTTCGCCCTTGGGGCGGCCCGGCGGGCTCACAGGTTGCAGAACGTGAGCTCGAAGTCGACGTCGCGCTCGACCGTGCGCGGCCGCGGCTCCGCGCCGGCGGTCACGAACCGGATGTTCAGCGCATAGCGGTTGGCGCTGATCTCGGGGACGCAGTCGGCGGCGCGCGGCACGCGGATGCGCACCATCTGCGCGGTCCGCCCGCCGAGCATCTGCTGGAAGGTGCCCTGCGACGCGGTGAGCCGCGCGGGCTTCCCGCTCTCGCGCAGCAGCTTGAGGACGAGGGCCGCACCGTCGCGGATCGGCAGCATCGGGCCGAGCCAGTTGCCCAGGTCGGCGAGCCGCCCATCGGGCTCGCGGTGCAGCCAGTCGTGGTACGACGGCAGGTCGAACTCGCAGGCGCCGCCGGGGATGCCGGTGCGCTGCTTGATCGCCATCAGCCAGTCGTTCTCGCGCAGGTGCTGGCCGATCTTGCCGATCGTCTTGTGCAGGGCGGAGTGCGCCTGCTCGATGTCGCCGACGACCCCCGCGAGCACCTGCTGGTCGATCTCGGGGTTGGCGCGGAACGAGAACATCACCTGCTTCTGGCGCTCGAGCTCCTGCAGCAGGTCCGACTTGAGATCGGCGCGGCCGGCCACGTCGAGGATCTCGAACAGCGTGAGGAGCGCGGCATGGTGCTCGGCGGCTTCGGTGCGCGCGACGAAGAACTGGGCGCGATCGAACAGATCCTCGAGCCGGAGCAGCGTGCGGATGCGCTCGACCAGTGGATACTCGTACGTGATCACTCTAGGCTAGCGCGGGGGAAGTCGCCGCCGATTCTGACGGATAACCCGACGCGTGACAACACGGCGTCGCGCCGGCGGTGTGGCGAACGACGCACGCGCGGCGAGCGCGAGGTAGCGCCGGTGGAGCGCGTCGACCTGCGGCGCGAGCCGCGACGGCGCGCCGCCGTTGTCGATCACGTCGTCGGCGTGCTCGAGGCGCGACGCGCGGCCCGCTTGCGCGGCGATGATCGCGTGCACTTCGTCACACGACAGGGTGCTGCGCACCATGACCCGCCGGACCTGCTCCTCCTCCGGGCAGTCGACGACCAGGACGCGATCGCACCGCCGGCGCGGTTTGCCCGACTCGACGAGCAGCGGGATCATCAGCATCACGTAAGGGCTGGTCGCCGCGGCTGCGCGGCGCGCGCTTTCGGCGCGGATGAGCGGGTGGAGGATCGACTCGAGACGCGCGCGCGCGGCGGCGTCGGCGAACGCGATGCGCCGCATCCGCGCGCGGTCCAGCGCGCCGCTCGCGTCGAGCACCGCCACGCCGAACGCATCCACCAGCGGCGGAATCGCCGCGCCGCCGGATCGCGTCAGGTCGTGGGCGAGCGCATCGGCGTCGATGACTTCGATGCCGCGCTCGGCGAAGAGGCGCGCGACGCTCGACTTGCCGCTGCCGATCCCCCCGGTGAGGCAGACCGTCAGCCGCCGGTTGGTTCGCCGTCCAGTCGCCAGGGCCGTTCCTCGTCGGGTGCGAGGGCGGCTCGGGTCGCCGCCCGCAGGGTTCACGCGAGCTGCGCGAGATACCGGTCGACGAGCTCCCGGCCCCAGAGCAGCGCAATGAGGCCCGCGCCGGCGAGGTACGGTCCGAAGGGGATCGGCACCTCGCGGCCGCGTCGCGCGAGGACGATCAGCGCGATGCCGACGACGGCGCCGACGAGCGACGAGCAAAGGATCACGAGCGGGAGCATCTTCCAGCCGAGCCACGCGCCGATCGCGGCCAGGAGCTTGAAGTCGCCGAACCCCATGCCTTCCTTCCCGGTCGCGAGCTTGAACACCCAGTACACGGCCCACAGGATCAGGTAGCCGGCAACGGCGCCGATCACCGCCGACTGGAGGTCGACGAAGGTGCCCCGCAGGTTGAGGAGCAGGCCGGCCCACAACAGCGGCAGCGTGATCGAGTCGGGGAGGAGCTGGGTGTCGACGTCGATGAAGGTGAGGGCGATCATGCACCACGCGAACAGCATCGCCCCGAACGCGGCCAGACCGAATCCGAAGTGCCACGCGCAGTAGGCGGTGAGGGCGGCGGTCAGCGCCTCGACCACCGGGTAGCGGGCGCCGATCGCGGCCGCGCACGCCGCGCACCGGCCGCGCAGCCACAGGTAGGAGAGCACCGGCACGTTCTCGAGCGGGGTGATCCGGTGGCCGCAGGCCGGACACGCCGAGCGCGGCGTCGCGAGGTCGTACCGCGGCCCCGCGGGAAGCACCTCGCCGCGCGCCGCCGCGCACTCGGCCTGCCACTCGCGCTCCATCATCTTCGGCAGGCGGTGGATCACGACGTTGAGGAAACTGCCGGTCGCGAGCCCGACGAGCGCCGCCGCCGTCACGAACACCGGCGGCTGCGCGAGGAACTCGGCGAAACCCATGGGGGCGTCAACAAAGGGCTACCGGCGCGGGCTCCGGCCCGTAGCCCCTCCGCGGAGGACGCGTCGTCGGCCGGCCTACACCACCTGGCCCAGCTTGAAGATCGGCAGGTACATCGCGATCACCATGCCGCCGATCAGCACGCCGAGCACGACCATGATGATCGGCTCCATCAGGGACGACAGCGCGTCGACCGCGTCGTCGACCTCCGCCTCGAAGAAGTCGGCGACCTTGCTCAGCATGTTGTCGAGCGCGCCCGACTCCTCGCCGATCGAGGTCATCTGCACCACCATGTTCGGGAACACGTTCGCGTTCTGCATCGCCGCGGTGAGGCTCGTGCCGGTGCTCACTTCCTGCTGGATCTGCTTGGTGGCGATCTGGTAGACGTAGTTGCCGGAGGCGCCGCCCACCGAGTCGAGCGCTTCGACCAGCGGCACGCCGGCGGCAAACATCGTCGAGAGCGTCCGGGTCCAGCGCGCGATGACCGATTTCCTGACGATCTCGCCGAATATCGGCAGCTTGAGCATGAGCCGGTCCATGTAGATCTGCACCGCCAGCGAGCGCTTCCACAGCTCGAAGAAGCCGTAGAAACCGCCGAGGATGATGCCGAAGATGAGATACCAGTACTCGACGAAGAAGTCCGACATCCCGATCACCATCAGCGTCGGCGCCGGCAGGTCGGCGCCGAAGCTGGTGAACACCTGCTTGAACGCCGGGATGACGAAGATCATGATGACCGCGGTGATGACGAACGCGACGACGATCACCGCGACCGGGTAGAACATCGCCGCCTTGATCTTCGACTTGATCGCGAGGATCTTCTCCTTGTAGCTCGCGAGCCGGTCGAGCAGGGTCTCGAGGATACCGGCCTGCTCGCCCGCCTGGACCAGGTTGCAATACAGCGCGTCGAAGTGCAGCGGATGCTTGCGGAACGCGGCCGCGAGCGACGAGCCGGTCTCCACGTCGGCCTTGATGTCCATCAGGAGCTTGGTGACCCGCGTGTTCGAGTGCCCCTTGCCGACGATGTCGAACGCCTGCAGCAGCGGCACCCCGGCCTTCATCATCGTCGCCATCTGACGGGTGAAGAGCGCGATGTCCTTCTCCTTGACCCGCGTCCCGCCGCCGAGGCGCTGCTTGCGGACCTTGGTGACGTTGATCCCCTGGCGGCGCAGCGTCGCGTTGACGACCGCCTGGCCGCCGGCGCGCATCTCGCCCTTGATCTTCTTGCCGGTCCGGTCGCGCCCTTCCCAGACGAAGATCCGTTCCTTCACCGCATCGCGCCGGAGCGCACCCGTTGCAGTCGCCATGTGATTCGCCTCGCCTCAATCGCCGCCGGCCGCGCCGGCGGTCACAGAATCATTCGTTGGTCACCGCCGTCACCTCTTCGAGCGAGGTGACGCCCAGCTTCACCTTCAGCAGCCCGGCTTGCCGCAGGTCGCGGATGCCCTCGAGCCGCGCGTGATCGGCGATCTCGAGCGCGTTTCCCCCACGCATGATGAGCCGCCGCATCTCGTCCGAGATCGACATGACCTGGTAGACGCCGACCCGGCCCTTGTAACCGGAGCCCTTGCAGCGCTCGCAGCCCGTCGGGCCGAACGGCCGCCACCTTCCGTCCAGTTCGTCGCCGCCGAACCCGGCGTCGAGGAGCGCTTCGACCGGGATGTCCTCGGGCTTCTTGCAGCTGCACAGCCGGCGCGCCAATCGCTGGGCGGTGATGAGGATCACGCTCGAGGCGACGTTGAACCCCGGGATGCCCATGCTGACGAGCCGCGTGAGCGTGGTCGGCGCGTCGTTGGTGTGCAGCGTCGACAGCACGAGGTGGCCGGTCTGCGCCGCCTTGACCGCGATCTCGGCGGTCTCGAGGTCGCGGATCTCCCCGACCATGATCACGTCCGGGTCCTGGCGGAGGAAGGCGCGCATCGCGCTCGCGAACGTGAGCCCGGCCTTCTCGTTCACGTTCACCTGGTTGATCCCGGGCAGGTTGATCTCCGCCGGATCCTCGGCGGTCGAGATGTTCGACCCCGGACGGTTGAGCAGGCTGAGGCAGGTGTACAGCGAGACGGTCTTGCCGCTGCCGGTGGGGCCGGTCGCGAGGATCATTCCGTAGGGGCGCCCGATCGCCGCGAGCATCGCCTCCTTCTGCTCCGGCTCGTAGCCGAGGGCGTCGATGTTGAGGCTCGCCGCCGACGAATCCAGGATCCGGAGCACGAGCTTCTCGCCGTGCAGCGTCGGCAGCGTCGAGACGCGGAAGTCGATCGCGCGGTCCTTCGAGAGCACCAGCTTGAACCGCCCGTCCTGCGGCACCCGCTTCTCGGAGATGTCGAGCTTCGAGATCACCTTCAGGCGCGAGGCGATCTTCTCCTTCAGCACCAGCGGCGGCTGGGTGATCTCGCGGAGCTCGCCATCGATGCGAAAGCGGATGCGGTAGTAGCGCTCGTAGGGCTCGAAGTGGATGTCGGAGGCGCCGTCGCTGATGGCGTCGATCATCACCTTCTGGATGAACTTGACGACCGGGGCGTCGTCGACCTCGGTCGCGGCGGCGGCGTCGAGCGACGCGGTCGCGGCGTCGTCGTCGCCGAACTCGACCGCCAGGTCCTCGTCGACCAGCTGCTTCAGCGACACGTCCGCGCGCTCGGTGACCCGGCTGAGGAGGGTGCGCAGCTTGTCGTCCTCGACGACGATCGCGTCGATCGACATCGAGGTCTGGAACTTCACCTCGTCGAGGACCTGGGTGTGCGAGGGGTCCGACACCGCGACCGCGAGCCGGTTGCCGCGCTTGCGCAGCGGCAGCACGCGCCGCTCGCGCATCAGCTTCCGGTCGACGAGCTCGAGCGGCAGGCCCGCGGGGTCGAGGGCGTCGAGGTCGAGCAGCGGCAGGCCGAAGATCTGCGAGGCGAACTGGGCGACGTCGACGGTGGACATCCGCCCCTTGGCGACGAGCTGCTCGATGAACCCGGTGCCGTTGTTCCGGGCCTGCACCGAGAGCTCCTCGGCGACGTTTGGCGGCAGCCGCCCGTGCTGGACGAGCGCGCGGGCGAGGCCGCTCATGGTGCCGCCGCCGTAGTTTGGGTTGACCGCCATCCGCGTTCCCACCGACTCCTCAAGGAAAGCCTCGCGCCGGGCGTAGGGCCCGGGCGGCTCCCGGCTGGGAATCGATGATGCCCCGGGGCCCGGGGCCTGTAAAGCCTAAAGTTTCACATCTAACACCATGAGTTCACGCCGCATTTCGAATTTTCGGGGGCGCGGCGACGGCCTGCCCTCCGGGGCGGGCTACGCGGCCGTTTCGGCGGCCTCCGGCACCGGCTTGAAGAGCCGCACCGTCTTCACGACCCGATCCTGGGTCTGCACGATCTCCATCGGCACCCCGTTGATCTTCACGCTCACGCCGCCCTCGGGGATGTCCTGCAGGTGCTCGAGGATGAGCCCGTTCAGGGTCTTCGGTCCGTCGAGCGGGAGGCTCAGGCCGAGCTTGCGGTTCAGCTCGCGCAGGCTGGATGCGCCCTCGACCAGCGCGCTGCCGCGGTCGTCCCAGGTGTAGCCGGAGGTCTTCGCCGGCGCGGTGGTCGTGAACTCGCCGATGATCTCCTCGATGATGTCCTCGAGCGTGACCAGGCCCTGCAGCTCGCCGTACTCGTCGACCACGAGCGCGAGCCGCTGTCGCGCCTCCTGGAAGTACTGGAGCTGGGTGAGCGCGGGGGTCTCGGCCGGCACGTAATACGGGGGGGCGAGCAACTCCTCCAGCGCGCGCTTGTCGAGCTTGCCGTCGCGCAGCAGCGACACCACCCGCCGGATGTGCAGGATGCCGACGACGCTGCCGAGCTCGCCGCGGTAGACCGGCAGGCGGGTGTGGTAGCTGGTCGCGATCTGACCGACCAGCTCCTCCTCCGGCGCCTCGAGGTCGAGCGCCTCGATCTGCGCCCGCGGGGTCATCACGTCCTCCACGGTGATGCGGTCGAGGTCGAAGAGGTTGACGAGGATCGAGGCGTGCTTCTTCGGGATGATGTGGCTGTGCTCGAGCACGAGCGAGCGCAGCTCCTCCTGCGTCAGCCGCTGCGGCTCGCCGGCGGCCCCCGGCTTCACGCGCAGGATCGCGAGCACCGCGGAGGAGAAGAGGTTCACGAACCACACCGCCGGGTAGAGCACCTTCAGCAGCGGCCCCAGGACGTAGGAGAGCGGCAGCGCGATCTTCTCCGGGAAGGTCGCACCGATGACTTTCGGCGTGATCTCCGAGAACACGACGATCAGGAAGGTGATCGCCCCGGTGGCGATCGCGAGCGCCATGCGGTTCTGGCCGAGGAGCTCGATCGCGATCACGCCGGTCAGCACGGATGCGGCGCTGTTGACGAGATTGTTGCCGAGCAGAATCACGCCGAGCAGCCGATCGGTCCGCGCGAGGAGCGCCGCGGTCCGCTTCGCCGCGCGGTTGCCGAGCCGGGCCATCGCCCGCAGGCGATAGCGGTTCAGCGCCATCATGCTGGTCTCGGCGATCGAGAAGAGCGCCGAGATGACGAGCAGCACCGCAAGCGCGGCGAGCTGCCACTTCAACGGTATGTCCAAGCCGGGGCGGGGAAGTCGGGGATGGCGGAAGTATAGCGGCGAGCGGCGGCGGCGGTGGTCACGCCAGGCTGCGTCCGAGAACCACCTCCAGCACGAAGCGGCTGCCGACGTACGCGAGCAGCAGGGCGACGAAGCCGGCGAGCGTCCAGCGCAGCGCCTTGCGCCCGCGCCAGCCGTAGCGCCAGCGGCCGACGAGGAGCCCCCCGAAGATGACCCACGAGAGCAGCGCGAACAGCGTCTTGTGATTGAAGCGCAGCGCCTGTCCGAACAGCTCCTCGGAGAACAGCACGCCGGTCGCGAGCGTCGCCGTGAGGAGCACGAAACCGGCCGCGAGGATGCGGAAGAGCAGCCGCTCGAGCGTGAGCAGCGGCGGCAGGCTCGCGAGCGGTCCGGCGAGCGGCCCGCCGCCATGGCCGGACGCGGCCGACGCC
>JBOIFD010000384.1:0-14742 GCA_050741515.1 Burkholderiales bacterium | reverse complement strand
GCCCCGGCCCCCGATTGCCCGGGGGCTCGGCGAGCTAGCCCTGGACACCGGCGCCCGGCGGCCACTCTAGCAAGCCGCCCTTTCCGAGGTCAAACGACCCGGGGGCGATCGCAGCCAGACCGGCCGTGAATCGGAGAGGGCGATCGGTGGCGCTCACGGCCGTTAGCGACCCAGAGCGACATTCCCGCTGAGCGTTAATCCAGGCCTGAGGGCAGGCTCGGCTTAAGGCCCGAAGCTGCCAAGAGCCTGGCACGTCAACCGCCTGGGACAGGCACTGCCCGCGAGGTGATCGGTCTATTTCGAACCCCTGAGCTGCCGCAGATACTGTGCCATCGCCTTGAAACGGCGCCGGGTCTCCCACGCGAACAGCAGCTTGACGAACGGATCGAGCAGCGTGCCGAACCATCGCGGACGCAGCTTGATCGCGTAGGTGTAGATCAGGTCGCAGGTCTGGTCGTCGCGGTCCAGAAAGCGCAGCGACGCCGCCCACAGCGCGAACGGTCCCGTGGGCTCCACCAGCTCCGCGGATGCTTGGCGCGGCGGATCGTACGTCAGGAAACGCGTCCGCATCGACAGTCCTCTCTTCCAGCCACGCCCGAGATTCGTCGAGATCGCGCCGACGTAGGGGTGAGTGCCGCCGCCCTCCACGTAGTTGACCTTGAGCAATGTGTCCCACCTGAGACGCACGGAGTGGTTGAAGAAAGCGTCGAACGCCTCGGTGCTCGGCGCCGGCATCACGAAGGTCAGCCTGCCACGGGCCATGTTCAGGTCCCGGCGATGGTGAGCGGCTTGGCGACCATCAGGTAAAAGATCGTCACCACGGCAGTGAATGCCGGCACGCCGAGCGCGAACCACAGCCGGAACAGGCGGTGGAATCGCGCTGGCAGCGCGTTCACCGACGCGGCGCGCAGCGCTTCGCGGCTCAGCCGCAGTTGAATTGCGACTACCGGCACCCAGCAGGCTCCGACGAGGAGGAACAGGCCCCACGCAGCGAGTGACCAAGGACTGACGAGCGGCCAGTCGAGCAGCCGCATCAGCACCACGCCGCTTACCGCCTGAAACAGCACTGCCGGTGCAATGAAGCAAGCATCCGCGATCACCGTCAGTCTCAGTGTCGCGCGCAGTGTGCCGATCTCACCCGTGCGTAGGGCGGAGCGGTAGCCGAACCAGCAGAAGAACGCCGTACCGAAGCCGGTGCCAAGCAGGATCGCGGCGCTCATGATGTGAGCGGTCTTCCATAGGGATAGCGCGTCGCTCACGCCGGGTGCTCCTCGATCGCCGTGGCGATCTTCCAGTTCGAGAATTCCGGCTCGAAATCGGCGAGTGCGAGAAATCCCATGCAGGCGAACGCGCCGCGCTCGACGCGAATCCCGCGCGCAAGCTGGCGCGCGAAGAGGATCGCCGGAAAGCAGGGAATCTCAGGGCCAACGAAGGCATCCACGGTGAGGTGCCATTCTGCGCGCGCCCGCGTGCCGTCGGGCTTGGTGCCGGTAAGCCCCACCAGCATTCCGGCGCGCTCGCCCCCGAAGGCGTCCATCGTCGAAGCGATGCGATCGAGCGGCCGCGCCCAGCGATCGAGCGGCAGTGACGCGCCGAGCCGGCGCAGCCCGGCAGCGAGCCAGAGCGCGAAATGCTGCACCGGGAACTCGAGCGCGGCTCGGAACTCCACCGTGCGCAGACCGGGATGACGCGTCGGCAAGAGCTCCAGATCGGGCACGTCGCAGGCCGCGGCCCAGCGGCTGCCAAGTCCGGCGAAGCGCAGGCGTACAAGCTCCTGCCAGCCCCATGCGTCGCGCCAAACGCCGCCGCTTAGCCATTTGAATGGTCTACCGCAGTAGCCGAGCACTGCAGCTGTCGTCGCTGCACCGCGCGGCGCGCGTTGCCCCGGGGCGATCGCGATTTGCACCTCCTCCAACTCGCGAAAGCGCCGCGACAGGCTATCGATCACCGCGGAGGACAGCGCGGGCAGGGTGCTCGCGCCCGACACCGCTAGGCGCCCGGCCGCGCGCGCCTCCGTGTCGAGGCTCTTGGCGAAGCGGGTGACGAAGTCGCGTCCGTCGGCGAGATCGATGTAGTGTGCCCCGGCAGCGAGCGTTGCGCGGGCGACGCGGTAATCCTGGTCCTGGAACGGACCTGCGCAGTGAATCACGATGCTCGGGGAGATTTGCTGGAGGCGCGCAGCAAAGTCTGAGGAAGCGCGATCCAGCTGCAGTCCGCGGTTCGCGCTGCGGCCGGCGGCGAGGACTTCGAACTCCGACTCCCCGGCGAGCGCGTGGCAGATGCGCGCGCCGAAGTTGCCATAGCCGCCCAGAACGACCACTCGAGCCAGCTTGTCCGTTCCTTTGCCGGTGTTCCCTAGCGGGGCATCCGGGTTCTATCAAGCCTGGACGCGACGAAGTACTGCAGTGAGCGCACGCCAAAGCAGGCTCTGCCCCGATTGCAGGGTCCGGAGCTCGCGTGCCACGTTTTCCCGGGCGGTTCTCTCCCAGCGGGCAATGCCTTCAGGCGTGTGGAAAATGGTTCGCGACGCGAGGACTTTGGACAGGAACGCGATTCGTCCCACCACGAAGCGGGAGTGCGTGGTAACCGCTGGACAATACTCCTTGCGCACGCCGTCGGCATACGAGCAATACCGTTCCCACGGCGCACCCAGGATGCTCATGTCGATGTCCAGCGTCGCGCACAGGTCGCGGCTGACTTCTCCTTCGCCCGCGCGATGGCCTTCCGTCGCCAGGATCATCCGGTAAATCCCGGCCACCTCCTTCTCCTCGAGACTGGAGTGCTGCCGCAGGAGCCTCGACGCCAGTTCAGCGCTCGCCTTTTCATTGTCGCGACTTCCAGGAAGGTAGACGGCATCGTGAAAGAGAAGCGCGAGGAAGACCGACCTGCCGGAGTCGCACGGAAACGTGCGTAGCGTCTCGACGCACGCAACCACGTGGTCCCAGGTGTGATAAAACCGGCCCGGCGATTGGTATCGGCTGTACGCAGATTCAACTATCGAATCGGAACAGCCTTCCACCCACTGCGCAGGAAGCGACGAAATCCATCGAGAGAGGTCGTCCACGTGATCCTCGGGACGCTGGTCGGCCGCTGCTTCCTTCGGCCATCGCACCACTACATCGCTTGCCGGAAGGAAGAATTGCTGATCAGCGCCAGTTGGGGCGTCGTACAGGTTTGGCGTGAGTATAGCGATGGGCCGAGCGGGAAACAGATCGGTCCCGACATTTACTTCCTGAGATTTCTGGGCAGCCGAGGGCGCGCCGAAATGGCGACGCTGGATCCGGCGAACAGGCTGCCCGGACGGGCGGCCGAAGTCTGGACCGTCAACCCGCCGGGCTTCGGTCGAACTACCGGGCCGGCTGACCTCGAGCGGTACGCAGACTGCGCCTTGCTTGCGATCGACCATTTGAGCAAGCATTCCCGGGGAAGGCCGATCTGGGTATGCGGCAAGAGCATCGGAACGGCGGCTGGGCTACTGGCGGCCGCTCACGGCGGCGTCGCAGGCGTCATTCTTCGAAACGCGATGCCCCTTCAGGAATTGCTGGCGCGCCACTATGCATGGCGTACATTGGGCTTGTCGCGGTATGCGATCGCGCCAGCGATCCCGCGCCGCCTGGACAGTCTTTCCAACGCACGCCGAGTCCCTGTTCCCGGATTGTTTCTCGTCTCGAACCAAGACCGGGTCGTGCCGGCACCCTACCAACGGGAGGTGATCGGCGCTTATGGCGGCCGCACGACGGTTCTAGAGGTTGCCGGCGGCCACGACGAGCGTGCTCTCCAACCTGAGGACGAAGCGGCATATCAGCGAATAGTGCGAGCCCTGGTTGAGTCGGTCTAGGACAGAGTCGAAGGTCGGCGATCGGCGAGTACGCGCCGCCCTTCACCGGCGCGGGTTTGGCTTACCCGAGCCCTCCCTCTTCCTCTCGGCCGCCGCGACAGCATCGGCGATCGTGCCGAGTGGAAGGATCAGCTTCATTGGATCGTCGAGGTTGGCCATCCATGCCAAGGACCCGCAACGCCGTGTCCGTACAACAGTTGCTTGGCCCGGAAAGGAAAGCGATCACCACAGCTTGGTCTGGCGGAGAGGGAGGGATTCGAACCCCGGTACGGATGACCGTACAACCGATTTCGAGTCTCGCTTCACTTCGAGACGGATCAGCGGCTTGGGCTCCATTGCCTTCGACAACTTCCGCCAGTTTGCAGGACGGTTTGCGTCGATGTTGGTGGCGTTCCCCGGAACTTTGTAGGAGCCTGCACCTTCGCTCGCAGTTGCCTCGCGCGCGTTTCAGCCGGCCAGCGTGACGAGCATGTCGATGCGACGCGCCGCTGCCTGCACCGTCACCTTCACGCCGTGACCGGGATTCGGTTCGCGGCGAGTCCGCACCAGGCCCGCGGCCTCGAGGACCTTCACGTCCTTGGCGATCGCCGTCCGCTCGCGCTTGAGCGCGCGCGTGAGATCCGCCACCGTCATCGGCTTGCCGATGACCGCGCGCACAAGCTCGCGCCGAGCGGCGGAAAGCACCGCAAACATCCGCTGCGGGTCCTCGAAGGACAACGTGATCGCCCCGTCGAATGCTTCGTCTTCATCGGCGCGGCGCGCAGCCGAGCGCGCCCGCCTGAAGAACGACTCAGCCGTCCCGGTACGCACGATGACTCTGCTCATGATCGCTTGCCTCTCTTCGGCTTCGAGGCCTTCGGCCTCTTCAGCGTCTTCACCAACTCCTGCCACTCCGCCTGAAACCTGTCGAGCGCTTGCTCGTAGCTCCCGATCTCGACCGCCGCGGTCTTACCCATGAAATGCCGATGATGCTCGCCGTGGGCGTTGTCGTACCCGAGCACCCGGCCGTGGTCACCGCCGAAGAGGAGTGGGTTGATGTAGCGCGCGTACCAGCGATTGCACCGTGCCGTCGGTCTCGCGATGAATCTTTTCGACGTTCGCACGGCGCGGCATGGAGGGCTTCGTATCGGGTTCCATGGCAGGATGGAGGGGATCCGGGCAAAGTGTATGCCTACGAGCGGCCGGGCGTGCCCCGGGCGTGGCGCAAGCTCGGGCAACGGCGCAGATCGATCCGCCCGTGTTCGACGCATCGTCCCCCGAGTGAGCGTTCCAACAGAAAAGCAAGGCCGAGGTCGCCCCCGTTTCCGCCCCACTCAGGAGCAGCGGACGATGGTCGTCGTGCTGCTCGGGGCTGGACTCTCGATCGAGGAGGTCGCGGCGAACGTCATCAACGCCGGGACCGGGAAGGCGATCTCGCCGGTCACGTTCCGCCGGGCGTTCCGCGAGGAGATTCCGACGGCCACCGCACGCCTCAAGGCCGTGGTCGTTCAGCGTTGGGCGAATCTGCTCCGATCTAAAGACGAGGCGGTTGCGCTGCGCGCGGTTCAGATGGATCTGAAGTCGAGGGTCGGCTGGCGCGAAGGCGACGACGGCGAGCCCGAGCAGGAGCCGATGACGAACTCCGAGAAGGCGCTTAAGCTCGCTACGTCGTCGGGTTGGGTTTTCGACCGGGCGCTTTGGGCGGGACGTAGCCCGTGACGCGACAGAGCAACGCTTCGCTCTGGTTCCCGCTTTCGAAGCGGATCAGGTTACAGGTGATGATCTCCCCGGCAGCCGCCAGGCGCACCAAGCGCTGGCGCACCGTCGTCAGCGGCACGCCCATCTCTTCGGCGATCTCCGAATCGAGCCGCTCACCGTGTTTCTTGAGGCATTCCAGGATATCGATCAAACCGAGACCTCGTCGAGGGGTAGCGCAGATGTCCAGGGTGTGTACCTGGCGGAGAGGGAGGGATTCGAACCCCCGGTACGGAGAACCGTACAACAGATTTCGAGTCTGCCGCATTCGACCACTCTGCCACCTCTCCGCGGCGTGGCGGATTTTATCAGGCCGCCGGCTTGATCACCTCCAGCCCGCCCATGTACGGCCGAAGCGCCGCCGGAACGGTGATGCTGCCGTCCGCGTTCTGGCAGTTCTCGAGCACGGCGATCAGCGTACGCCCGACGGCGAGCCCTGAGCCGTTCAGCGTGTGCACCGCCTCGGGCTTGCCCTTCTCGCTCCTGAAGCGCGCCTGCATCCGACGTGCCTGAAACGCTTCGAAGTTCGAGCACGACGAAATCTCGCGGTAGGCGTCCTGGCCGGGGAGCCAGACCTCGATGTCGTAGGTCTTGGCCGCTGAGAACCCCATGTCGGCGGTACACAGCGTAACGGTGCGATACGGGAGCTCCAACCGCTTGAGGATCGTCTCGGCGTGGCCGGTCAGTTCCTCGAGGCCTTCGTACGAGCGCGCCGGATGAACGATCTGCACCAGCTCGACCTTGTCGAACTGGTGCTGCCGGATCATCCCGCGCGTGTCCTTCCCCGCGGCCCCAGCCTCGCTCCGGAAGCACGGGCTGTGGCAGACGAACTTCAGCGGCAGCTTCTCCAGCGGAACGATCTCGTCCCGGACGATGTTCGTCACCGGCACTTCCGCCGTCGGGATCAGGTAGAGGCGCTCATTACCCCGCGGCACGGCGAACAAGTCCTCCTCGAACTTCGGCAGCTGCCCGGTCCCGAACGCGCTGTCCTTGTTCACCAGGTACGGCACGTAGACTTCCACGTAGCCGTGCTCCTCGGTGTGCACGTTGAGCATCAGCTGGGTGATCGCCCGGTGCAGCCGCGCGACGGCACCGGTCATGACCACGAACCGCGCCCCGGCGATCTTCGCCGCGCGCTCGAAGTCGAGCATCCCCAGCGCGGTGCCGAGGTCGACGTGGTCCTTCGGGGCGAAGCCGAACGCGCGCGGTGCGCCGATCCGTCGCACCTCGACGTTGTCCTCCGCGCCGCGCCCTGCCGGCACGCTCTCATGCGGCACGTTCGGGATCACCGCGAGAAAGGCGCCCAACCTCGCCTGCACGCCCTCCAGCGCCTTCTCCAGACCCTCCAACTCGGCATTCGCCGCGGTGGACTCGGCCATGAGTGCTGCGACGTCGCCGCCCTTCGCCTTCGCCTGCCCGATCTGCTTGGCGAGCGCGTTCCGCTGCGCCTGCAGTTCCTGGGTTCGGGTCTGCACCCGCTTCCGCTCCTCCTCGATGGCGCGGAACACCGCCTGGTCAAGCACGTAGGGACGATCGGCAAGCCGTCTGGCGACGCCCTCGAGGTCGGTCCGGAGCAGTTGAGTGTCGAGCATCAGCGGTCCACGAAGTCGTGCATAGCGTCGGGCCTTCCCGACACCGCCTCATCCGCGCGGCGCTGCACCAATGACATCAGCATCCGATCGTCCTTGCCTAATGCAGGTCGCGGGACTATAAAGAATCGCCGCCGTCCGAGCGGTACCTCCTGCGTCGCACCGAAGGAAATCGCCGTCATGCTCACCCTGAAAGACTGCGTCGAGCTGAGCGAGCTCAGCGAGGACGAGGTGCATCTCATCGCCGAGCACGAGCACATCCCCGAGATCGTCGCCTGCGAGCTCGGCAGCGAGTTGCTCCATTCGAACGACGGCGTCTCGCAGATCAAGGCCTACATGCTCGACTGCGTCGAGCACGCGCGCCGCGCCGGCAATCTCGGCCGGGCCGACGCGCTGTACGCCATCTACCGCCGCTTCGACGCCTCGCATCCCACGCCGAAATCCAACTAGCGCTTGCGCGCCGCGAGGTCGAGCGCGCGCAGCTCGGCGAGACGTTCGGCGATCCGCGCTTCCAGCCCGCGGTCGGTCGGCTTGTACCAGCTGACCTCCGGCATCCCCTCGGGGAAGTAGCTCTCTCCGGCGGCGTAGGCGCCCGCTTCGTCGTGCGCATACCGGTACTCGCGCCCGTACCCCAGCTCCTTCATCAGCCGCGTCGGCGCGTTCCGCAGCGGCAGCGGCACCGGCCGCGATTCGTCCGCGGCGACGAACGAGCGCGCGGCATTATAAGCCTCGTACACCGCGTTCGATTTCGGCGCGCACGCGAGATAGACGACCGCCTGGGCGAGCGCGAGCTCGCCCTCGGGCGTGCCGAGGCGCTCGTAGGTCTCCGCGGCGTCGAGCGTCAGCCCGAGCGCGCGCGGATCGGCGAGCCCGATGTCCTCCGCCGCCATCCGGATGATCCGGCGCGCGAGGTACAGCGGATCGGCCCCGCCGTCGAGCATCCGCACGAGCCAATAGAGCGCCGCGTCGGGGTTCGAGCCGCGCACCGACTTGTGGAGCGCGGAGATCTGGTCGTAGAAGACCTCCCCGCCCTTGTCGAACCGGCGCAGGCTCCGGGCGACGGCGTTCTCGACGAACGCGCCGTCGATGCGCTGGACGCCGCCGCTTGCGGCCGCCGTCTGGATGATCTCGAGCAGGTTGAGGAGGCGCCGTGCGTCGCCGTCGGCGAAGCCGACGATCCGCTCACGCGCCGCCGGGTCGAAAGCGAGGCCTCCCAGGGCGCGATCCGCCGCCCGCTCGAACAGCTTGCCGAGGTCGGCCGGGGAAAGCGGCGTGAGGACGTAAACGGCCACGCGCGACAGCAGCGCGGAGTTCACCTCGAACGACGGGTTCTCGGTCGTCGCGCCCACGAACGTGATCAACCCTTCCTCGACGTACGGCAGGAACGCGTCCTGCTGGGCCTTGTTGAAGCGATGCGCCTCGTCGACGAAGAGGATGGTCGCGCGGCTGCTCCGCGCGAGCACGTCGCGCGCGTGCTGGACCGCGTCGCGGATGTCCTTCACCCCGGACAGCACCGCCGACAGGGCGATGAACTCGGCGTTGAACGCGTCGGCCATCAGCCGGGCGATCGTCGTCTTGCCTGAGCCCGGCGGTCCCCAGAGGATCATCGAGTGCGGCTTGCCGGACTCGAACGCGAGGCGCAGCGGCTTGCCGGGACCGAGGAGGTGCTCCTGGCCCACGACCTCGTCCAGGGCCTTCGGGCGCAGGGCGTCGGCGAGCGGCGCTCGCGGCCGGGGCTCGTCGAAGAGGCCGCGCAATGGACTACCCTCGCGCTGACCGCGCTCGGGGTTCGCCCTTGGGGCGGCCCGGCGGGCTCACTTGTCGCCGACCACGTCGGCGCCCTTGGGCGGCGTGAAGCGGAAGAGCCCCGGGTCGACCCGAGGGTTGCGCTGGAGCGCGCGGAAGCGCAGCTCGGTCGTCTGACCGAAGTTGTCGGTCAGATCCATCCGCGCGAGGCCGGTCAAGCCGAAGCCCATGCGGATGCGCTCGAAGGTCGAATCCCGGTCGCGCGGAATGGCCTCGACCCATTCCAGCCCGTCCCGCGTGCCGTCGTCCCTGAGCGTGAACGCCTTCAAGGCGTCGTTGGCGCCGGCGAGCAGCGCCGCCGGCGTCGCGCCGAGCGCCTGGTCGAGCTTGCGCACGGTCACCTGGTTCAGGTCCTCGTCGTACACCCAGACGCGGGCGCCGTCGCCGACGATGAGCTGCGGGTACGGCTTCGAGTAGGCCCAGCGGAACCGGCCCGGGCGCTGGAAGGCGAGGGTGCCGCGCGACTCCTGCACCAGCTTCCGCTCGCGGTTGTAGATGCGCTGCTCGAACTCGCCGGTGGCGGCGAGCGTCGCGCTCATGAACTCGTTCAGGCGGTCCATTCCGCCCGCCCGGGCGACCCCGGTCAGGCCCAGTACGGCGGCGGAGAGAATCCAGAGCGCGCGTGACAAGGCGCCTTCCTTCTGCGACGCGCGCTGGGGCCTATTCGGCCCGGCCCGGCACCAGCACCTCGCGGTTGCCGTTCGACTGCATCGTCGACACGAGCCCGGCGTGCTCCATCTGCTCGAGCAGCCGCGCGGCGCGGTTGTAGCCGATGCGCAGGTGCCGCTGCACGAGCGAGATCGACGGCCGCCGCGTCCGCAGCACGATCTCCACCGCCTGGTCGTACAGCGGATCCGATTCCGCGTCGCCCGCGAGCAGATCGCCCTCCGCGGCGCCGCCCTCCTCCGCCTCGAGCACCCCGTCGACGTAGTCGGGCACGCCCTGCTGCTTGAGGTACTCGACCACCCTGTGCACTTCGTGGTCGGCGACGAAGGCGCCGTGCACGCGCTGCGGGAAGCCGGTGCCGGGCTGGAGGTACAGCATGTCGCCCTGGCCGAGGAGCGTCTCGGCGCCGTGCTGATCCATGATGGTGCGCGAGTCGACCCGCGAGGACACCTGGAACGCGATCCGCGTCGCGATGTTCGCCTTGATGAGGCCGGTGATGACGTCGACCGACGGCCGCTGCGTGGCGACGATGAGGTGGATCCCCGCCGCGCGCGCCTTCTGCGCGAGCCGCGCGATCAGCTCCTCGACCTTCTTGCCGACCACCATCATGAGGTCGGCGAGCTCGTCGATGATGACGACGATGTGCGGCAGCCGCCCGAGCGGCTGGGGCGCGCCGGTCTCGAGCGTGTTCGGGTCGTCGAGCTTCTCGCCGCGCTTCTCGGCCTCGGCGATGCGGTGGTTGAAGCCGGACAGGTTGCGCACCCCCAGCCACGACATGAGCCGGTAGCGGCGCTCCATCTCGCCGATGCACCACGTGAGCGCGGACGCCGCCTGCTTCATGTCCGTGACCACCGGCACGAGCAGATGCGGGATCCCCTCGTAGACCGAGAGCTCGAGCATCTTCGGGTCGACCATGACGAGGCGCACCTCGCGCGGCTCCGCCTTGTAGACGAGCGAGAGGATCATCGCGTTGATCGCGACCGATTTTCCCGACCCGGTCGTCCCCGCCACCAGCAGGTGCGGCATCTTCGCGAGATCGGCCACCACCGGGCGGCCGCCGATGTCCTTGCCGAGCGCGAGCGTCAGCGGCGAGTGGAGCTCGTGGTAGACCTGCGAGCCGACGATCTCCGCCAGCCGGACCGTCTGCCGGCGCGGATTCGGGATCTCGAGCCCCATGCAGGACTTGCCCGGAATGGTCTCGACGACCCGGATCGACACCACCGAAAGCGCGCGGGCGAGGTCCTTGACCAGGTTGACGATCTGGCTGCCCTTCACGCCGACCGCGGGCTCGACCTCGTAGCGGGTGATGACCGGGCCCGGGTACGCGGCGAGCACCCTCACCTCGACCCCGAAGTCCTTCAGCTTCTTCTCGATCAGCCGCGAGGTGAACTCGAGCGTCTCGGGGCTCATCCCCTCGAGGTCGCCCGGCGGCTCGTCGAGGAGCGCGAGCGGCGGGAGCGGCGTGTCCGGCAGGTCCTGGAACAGCGGCGCCTGCTTCTCCTTGATCACCCGCTCCGACCTCGGGATCTCGCGCGCCGGCGGCTCGATGCGGATCGGCGCGTGCTCCTCGACCCGCTTCTTCTCGGCCTCGACCACGAGCTCGCGCTGCGCCGTCGCCTGCGCGCCGAGCTTCCGGTCCTCGCGCCGGTGCCACAGCTCGATCGCCGTGAACCAGGCCCACTCGGCGGCGGCGCCGATGCGCTCCATGACCGCGAGCCACGAGATGCCCATGAACAGCGACAGGCCGATCGCCGCCATCGCCAGCAGCAGCAGCGTGGCGCCGGTGAAGCCGAAGGTCGCGTTGCAGACCTGGCTGACGATGGCACCGAGCATCCCGCCCGGCGCGAGCGGCAGGGCCGCGTGGTGCGAGTGAAACCGCAGCGACTCGAGCCCGGACGAGGCGAGGAGCACCAGCGAGAAACCGGCCAGCGCGATGATGAACGGGCGCCGGTCGGAGATCGAGCTGCCGTCCAGCCGGCGATAGCCCCACAGGACGGCGTAGACGAGCAGCAGCACCCACCACCACGCGGAGCTGCCGAAGAGATAGAGCAGCAGGTCGGACAGCCACGCCCCGGCCCGCCCGCCGGCGTTATGGATGCGATCGACTGCGGCGCCGTGCGACCAGCCGGGATCGGCCCGGTCGAACGTCGCGAGGATCAGCGCGAGGTAGGTGGCGACGGCGATCAGCGCGAGCCACTTCGCCTCGCGCAGCCGGGCGGCGATCTTCCCGGGGAGGGGCTGGGCGGTGGACGAGGATCTCACAGCCCGCAGTGTACTCAAGGCGCGCGCGCCGCGGCGGGTCCGCGGCGCGCGCCCCGCGCGGTGCTACGCGCGGGCCTCCGACACGAGCATCGCCTCGCGCAGGAAAATCGCGCCGGCCTTGACCTCGATGTAGCCGCTCGTCTGCAGGTCCTTCATCACGCGGCTCACCATCTCGCGCGACGCGCCGATCATCTTCGCAATGTCCTGTTTCGGGAGCTTCTTCGTGACCACCCGCTGGCCGTCGACGGTCTCGGCCATCTCCATGAGCAGGCGCGCGACCCGGCCGTAGACGTCCATCAGCGCGAGGCTGCCGATCTTCCGGTCGGCCTCGCGCAGGCGCCTGACCAGCCCCTTCAGCACGCCGGTGCAGATGTCGAAGTTCTCCTGCAGGCACTTCTTGAAGTCGACCTTGTTGATCGTCAGCAGCTCGCACGGCTCGATGGCGATCACCGTCGCCGAGCGCGGCGACTCGTCGATCAGCCCCATCTCGCCGAAGAACTCGCCCTGGCTGAGGATGGCGAGGATCACCTCGCGTCCTTCGTCGTCGCTCATCATGACCTTCAGCCGCCCCGAGATGACGATGTACAGCGCGTCGGTCGGGTCGCCGGCCGCGATGACGGTCGAGTTGCGCGGGTAGGACTTCCGCCCGACCACCCGCGTGAGCAGCTGCAGCTGGCTCTCGGGCAGTCCGGCGAAGATCGGCACGTTCCGCAAGAGCAGGGTTGAAACACTCGCTGGGCCCGCCATACGCTTTTCTCCCCTCACCACTGATGCACTCCTCATCGCTCAATCCATGCTAGCAGATTGAGCCACCCATCGCGCCGTGCCCGCCAAGTGCGGACCGCACGGTCGCAACTTCCTTTCCTGCACGCGCTCGCCTCGAAGGCGGCACAGTTCGCATGCAAGCGAGATTCGGGCCCGACATTTCTCACGCTCAGCGGACGCGACGCCCGAGGCTGCCGTGTCGGCGGAGCATGAATGTCGCGCCCGCTCCGTCGGCCCTCCCTGATCGACCCCCGACGCGCGGGCCTCGAGTCGACCGCGTGGCATCGGCGTCGCACCATCGACGTGGATCGAGCGCCGCTCGGCTCCAGTCGTAGCCTGAGGTCCAATCGGGAAGTATAGCCGCCGACTCAATGTAAAACAATCATTTAGAAAAGAAAGCTCAGGTAACCTCGGAATTGAGTCAAAAGTCACGCGCAAGCCCCCCGCTATAATCCCGGCCGCAGTCCCGACCGCGAGCAACGCCCCTCTCGATGCCCGACAAGCCCATCAAGCACTCCCGCCTGCTCATCCTCGGCTCCGGCCCGGCCGGCTACACCGCCGCCGTGTACGCCGCGCGCGCCAATTTGAAACCCGTGCTCATCACCGGTCTCGCGCCGGGCGGGCAGCTGACGACCACCACCGACGTGGACAACTGGCCCGCGGACGCCGCTGGCGTGCAGGGACCGGAACTGATGGCGCGCTTCCAGAAGCACGCGGAGCGCTTCGAGACCGAGATCGTGTTCGACCACGTTCACACCGCCCGCCTGGGGGTGCGCCCGTTCCGCCTCGAAGGCGACAGCGCCGTCTACACCTGCGACGCGCTGATCATCGCCACCGGCGCGTCGGCGAGGTACCTCGGCCTGCCCTCGGAAGAGGCCTACATGGGCCGCGGCGTTTCGGCCTGCGCCACGTGCGACGGGTTCTTCTATCGCGGCCAGGACGTCGCGGTCATCGGCGGCGGCAACACCGCGGTCGAGGAGGCGCTGTACCTCTCCAACATCGCCCGGCGCGTCACCGTGGTGCACCGGCGCGACAAGTTCCGCGCCGAGAAGATCCTGCAGCAGCGACTCTTCACCAAGGCGAACGTGGCGATCCGGTGGAACCACGTCCTCGACGAGGTGATCGGCGACGACAAGGGCGTGACGGGAATCCGCATCACCGGGACCGCGGGCGGCGCGCCGGAGCGGCTCGACGTGCGGGGGCTCTTCATCGCGATCGGTCACACACCCAACACCGCGATCTTCGCGGGCCAGCTCGAGATGGCCGGCGGCTACATCGTCACCAAGGGCGGCGCCGAGGGCAATGCGACCGCAACGAGCGTCCCCGGCGTGTACGCCGCCGGAGACGTCCAGGATCACGTCTACCGCCAGGCCGTGACGAGCGCCGGCTCCGGCTGCATGGCCGCGCTCGACGCCGAGAAGCATCTCGAGAGCCGCGGCTGAACCGCGACGACGGCACGCCCATGAAACGTCGGCTCGACCCGCGCGTACCCGGCGACGACGACGCCGCGCTCTTCCGGGCCGCGGTCGGGGATGCCGTCCCGCTGCGCGCCCCGCAGCGCCGCGTCGACGCCGGCCGAGGGGCGCCGCCGGTCCCGGTGCAGTCGCTGCTCGACGAGCACTCGGCGCTCGCCGAAAGCCGCAGCGGCGCCCTCGACCCGGAGGTCGAGGACGAGGCGTCGTTCGTCCAGGATGGCGTGCCGCGGCAGGTGCTACGGAAGCTGCGGCGCGGACACTGGGTGGTTCAGGGCGACCTCGACCTGCACGGCCTGACGCGCGCCGAAGCGCGCGCGGCAGTGGCGGGATTCCTGCGGGAGTCGGTGCGCCGCGCGCGGCGCTGCGTGCGGATCGTCCACGGCAAGGGTCTCGGCTCCAAGAACCGCGAGCCCGTGCTCAAGGGCAAGGTGCGCGTCTGGCTCGCGCAGCGGGAGGAAGTTCTCGCGTTCTGCCAGGCGCCGGCAGCCCACGGCGGGAGCGGCGCGGTGCTGGTCCTGCTGAAGGCGTGAGCGCCCGGAAGCGTCCGGGCCGGTGCGCTCGCGGCCCCGGCTCAGATCGCGGCTTCGTTCGTCTCGCCGGTGCGGAT
>JBOIFD010000383.1:0-10475 GCA_050741515.1 Burkholderiales bacterium | reverse complement strand
CCCGCGCTCGCGGCCGGCTGCACCGTGGTGCTGAAGCCCTCCGAGGTCGCGCCCGTCAACGCGTTCATCCTCGCCGAGATCATCGACTCGGTCGGCCTGCCGCAGGGCGTCTTCAACCTGGTCACCGGCTACGGTCCGGTGGTCGGCGAGGCGCTGGCGAAGCATCCCGGGGTGGACATGGTGTCGTTCACCGGGTCGACCCGCGCCGGCAGGCGCGTCTCCGAGCTGGCCGCGGAGACCGTGAAGCGCGTCGCGCTCGAGCTCGGCGGCAAGAGCGCCGCCATCGTCCTCGACGATGCCGACCTCGCGGCCGCCGTGAAGGGGACGGTCAGCGCGTGCTTCCTCAACTCGGGGCAGACGTGCAGCGCGCACACGCGCCTGCTCGTGCCGGAGTCCAGGTACGCGGAGGCGGCGAAGCTCGCCGCGGCGGAGGCGCAGAAGTACGCCGTCGGCGACCCGTTCGCGGAAGCGACGAAGCTCGGCCCGCTCGTGTCCGCGCAGCAGCGCGAACGGGTGCAGAAGTACATCCGGAAGGGCATGGCGGAAGGGGCCGAGCTCCTGGCCGGCGGACCCGACGCGCCGGAGGGCCTCGCGAAGGGCTACTACGTGAAGCCCACCGTGTTCGGGAAGGTCGACCCGAAGTCGACGATCGCGCAGGAGGAGATCTTCGGCCCGGTGCTCTCGATCATCACCTACCGGGACGAGGCGGACGCAGTCCGGATCGCGAACGACACGCCCTACGGCCTGGCCGGGGGCGTCTGGTCCAAGGACGAGGCGCACGCGCTGCGCGTGGCGAAGCGCCTGCGCACCGGCCAGGTCGACATCAACGGCGGGCCGTTCAACATGTTCGCGCCCTTCGGCGGTTACAAGCAGTCCGGCCACGGGCGCGAGCTCGGGAAGTACGGCCTCGAGGAGTTCCTCGAATTCAAGGCCGTGCAGCTGAAGCCGGAGCCGAAGCCGGCCTAGTCAACCGCTGCGCCGCGCGCGGGGGAACAGCCCGGCGACGAAGTCCGAGAACGCGCGCACCTTCGCCGAGAGGTGCCGGTTCTGCGGGTAGACCACCGAGATCGGATAGCGGTCGCCGCCCTGCCAGTCCTCGAGGAGCGGGCGTAGCGCCCCGGAAGCGATCCATCGGCTCGCTAGCATGTCGAGCATCATCACGATGCCGGCGCCGGCCACGGCGGCGTCGAGGAGCGCTTCGCCGTTGCTGATGCTCAGCGCACCCCCGGGCGTGAAGCTCACCCGCTCGCCGCCCTTCTCGAACGCCCAGTCGAGCACCTGCCCCCGCGACACCACGTAGAGCCCGAGACAGTTGTGGCGCTCGAGATCGGCCGGGGACTGCGGCGTGCCGTGGAGCGCGAGATAGTCCGGGGAGGCGTAGACGACGAAGTTCGCGTCGTAGACGCGCCGGGCGACGAGCGACGAGTCCTCGAGGGGCCCGATGCGGAGCGCGGCGTCGATGCCCGCCTCGATCAGGTCGGCGCGCCGGTCCTCGAGGATCGCGACCACCTTGAGCTCGGGGTACTGGGCGGCGAAGCGGGGCAACGCGGGCACCACGAACTGGCGCCCGATCGAGACCGGCAAGTCGATCCGCAGGACCCCGCGCGGCACGGTCCGGCCGGCGGTGAGGACTCCCTCGGTCTCTTCGACGTCCGCCAGGACGCGGCGCACGTGGTCCAGGTAGGCCGTGCCATCATCAGTGAGCGCTAACTTTCGCGTGGTCCGGTTCAGCAGGCGGACCCCGAGCCGGTTCTCGAGCGCGGCGACGTGCGCGGTGACCGCGGCCCTGGACATATCGAGCCGGTCCGCGGCCCGGGTAAAGCTCCCCAGATCCACCACCCACCGGAACACTTCCATGCTTTGCAGCCGGTCCATCCGACCTATATTGTTCTGTGTTTATGAACAATTAGTTCAATGCTACCCCGTTTATTCATCCGGACGCAACGTCCAGAATGCGTTCCATCGAGAGCGCAGTCGTGGAACCCACCCAGCGGTCTCGAAGCAAGATCCCTCAACCACTGAAAGGAACTGACCATGAAACGCACCCTCACCGCCCTGGCCCTCACCGGCCTCATGCTCGGCGCGAACGTCGCCGTCGCCAGCCAGAACGACTTCACCCTGGAGCCCTTCTGGCAGCGCAGCGAGACGACCTCGGTCGCCGCGGCGGAAGACACCCAGGCCACGACCCAGTCGCGCAAGTACGAGCAAGTCGACGGCTACAACAACTAACGGCGTGAAGCCGGCCGCCGGAGTCCCTCCTCCTCCGGCGGCCGGCCTCCGTCCGAACCAGGAGGCCCCTATGGAAACCCGTCTCATCCTCTATCTCATCGGCGTCCTGGCCCTGGTGGCCGGGTCGTTCACCGCGATGGCCGACCAGAGCGCGAAGTTCGTCGGCACGCACGAAATCCCGCCGTTCGTCCTCGAGCGGGTCGAACTGACCCCGGGCGTCACCGCCGCGCGCAAGCGTCCGGCCGAGGCGACGCCCCGGCCGGCCACGCCGCGCGCCGCCGGCTAAGGTCGATCGCCCGCGCGAGGCACGCGAGCGCTAAGATCCCGGCCGATGACGAGGCGCGCCCGATGCTGGTCCTGACCGCCGGAACCGGACGCGTCGTCCAGGCGATCGCGCGGGAGCTCGCGGCCCTGCCCGGGCCGAAGCGCTTCCTGCCGGCCGGATCGGCCCGCGGCGGCAGCGTGCCCGGGTTCGAGGTCGTCCCCGGTGGCGTGGCCGACGCCGGCGCGCGCGGGCGGGCGCTCGAAGGCGCGCACACGCTCGTCATTCTTCCGACGTTCGATCCCCGCGCGGCCGACGCGCAAGCGGCGCTCGCCCGCAGCGCCGCGGCGGCCGGCGTCCGCCGCATCCTCCTCGGCTCGCTCGTCGGCGCCGACGCACGGTCGCCGGTGTGCCTGTTGCGGTGGGTGGGCCTCATCGAGCGCGAAGTGCTCGCGAGCGGGCTGCCGCACAGCATCCTGCGCGCGACCCCGCTCATGCAGAACCTCGCGCTGTTCGCGCGGCGCTACGACTCGGGGCTCGCCGTCGTCGGCCCGTTCCGCGACGTGGGGTTCCCGTGGCTCGACGCCGCCGATGTCGGCACCATCCTCGCGCGCCTGATCGAAGCCGAGGCTCCCGAGAACCTCGTCTGCCAGATCTCGGGGCCCGAGAGCGTGAGCTTCGAGGCGGTCGCCCGGCTGCTCGGCGACGCGGTCGGCGAGCCCGTCCGGTACGTGGACATCTGCCTGCCGGAGGCCCAGGGCCTGCTGGAAGCGTACGGGTTCTCGGCCGTCCAGGTTCGAGCCTTGACCGAGTACTGGGACTACCTCGTCAGCGGCTTCGTCAAGCCCGCTTGCTGCGAGACGGTCGCGAAGCTCCTCGGTCGCCCGCCGCGCTCGCTCGCCCAGCATTTCGCGGCGCACGCCGGGGAGCTGCGCGCGGCCGCGTGAGTCCGGCCCGCGCTCACTCGCGCGCGCGAACTCGCTGCAACCAGCCGTTCTCCGTTCCGTTGGCCGCGATCCGCCGGCACTGCTCCGGCGCGAGCCGCGTGGCGTCGGGTGCCGTGGCCTCGCGCATCAGGTTCCCGGGCTCGAGCGAGTGCTCCCCCGAGTCCATGAGCACGTGCGCGAGCTCGTGGGCGAGCGCCACCGGCAGGTCGCGGACCGGGGCGGTGACCCACACGGTGCCGGCGAGCTCGGGGCGCGTCGCCGTGTTGCCGCGGCCGAACGCCTCGGCGTCGAACGCCGGCTGGTGGCGCGTGTCGCGCACGAAGAACACCGCGGGCTTCGCCGGCTGCAGGCGGCGGACGAGGTCGCGGGAGACCGGCGCGGCAAGATAGCGCAGCCGCGGATCGCCGCCGTCGAGGCGCTTCAGCTCCGCCCGCTCGAGCCATACGCCGCACTGCGCGAGGATCGGCCCGATGGCGCGCACGGCATGCAGGATGACCTCCGGTCGCCAGGTGGCGTCCCGAAACGTGAACACCTCGAGCTGAAGGCGATGGGACGCCGGCGCCGCCCCCGCGTACGGCAGGTCCCGCGCGGTGAGCGGTGTGGTGTCGACGATCCGCAGCGGCGGCGCGGTTGGCGCGCCCGCGCACCCGGACGCGGCGGCGAGACAAGCGGCGAGCAGCAGGCGCATCGGCGTCCGATTCTAGACCGGCGGTTGAATTTTCCCCGCATGACGGGCATAGTCGCGTGGCCCGCCTGGTCCCGATCGCCATGAAACGCGCGCTCCTCGCCGCCGCCCTCCTCGCGCTCGCCTCGCCTGCGCTGCCGCATCACGGCTGGAGCGAGTACGACTCGTCCCAGGCGCTCACGCTCACCGGGAAGATCGTCGAATCCGGCTACGAGCATCCGCACGGCCACGTCCGGCTCGAGACGCCGGGCAAGACGTGGGTCGTCGTGCTCGCGCCGCCGACGCGGATGGAGAACCGCGGGCTGCCGCGAGAGGCGCTCAAGCCGGGCAACACCGTGACGGTGGTGGGCTATCCCAACCGCACCAAGCGCGAGGAGCTGCGCGCCGAGCGGATCACCTTCCAGGGCAAGACGGTCGAGCTGCGCTAGGCGCAGGCCGACCGCCTCCGCGAGAGCGCCCGCTTGAAGGAAAGGTCCTGCCGGGCCTGAGTGCATGATGCTCGAGGACCTGCTCGGCGCGCTCGAGCATTCGTCGCTCGCGAGCGCGATGCGCCACTCGCTGTGGCTGTATCCGATCGTCGAGATCGCCCATATCTCCGGCTTCGTCCTGCTCGTCGGCGCGGTCGCGATGTTCGATCTGCGGCTGCTGGGATTCGTCGCCTCGACGTCGGTCCGCGCCCTCGAGCGGAGCCTGCTGCCCTGGGCCTGGATCGCGCTGCTCCTGATCGTGCCGAGCGGCGTCGCGATGTTCAGCGCGCACGCGACCGAGTTCGCCGAGAACCCGGCGTTCCGGGTGAAGCTCGTGCTGCTCGTCTCCGCCGGCGTCAACGCCCTCGTCTTCCACAACAGCGTGTTCCGCTCGGTCGCGGCCTGGGATCAGCACGCGCGGACGCCGGGCGCGGCCAAGGCGTCGGCGGCGCTCTCGCTCGCGATCTGGCTCGGCGTGATCACCTGCGGCCGCCTCATCGCCTACCTGTGATCCGCCGCCGCGGCGCTCGCCCTGCGGCGGCGCCCGCTCGCGTCGCGGGGGTCAGCCGTGCCGGCGGATGAAGTCGCGGATCCGCGGGCAGATCGTCTCGCGCCACCGCCGGCCGCTGAAAATGCCGTAGTGGCCGACGCGCGGCACGAGGTAGTGCTCGCGCCGCCCGGCGGAGATCCCGGTGCACAGCGCGTGGGCGGCCTCGGTCTGGCCGTTCCCGGAGATGTCGTCGAGCTCGCCTTCGATGGTCAGCAGCGCCGTGTCGCGGATCGCCCGCGGCCGCACCAGCTCGTCGCGCACGAAGAACCGGCCCCGCGGGAGGCTGTGCTCCTGGAACACGCGGCGGATCGTGTCGAGGTAGTACTCGGCCGGCATGTCGAGCACCGCGTTGTACTCGTCGTAGAAGCGGCGGTGCGCCTCGGCGCTCTCGCCGTCGCCCGCCACCAGATGGTCGTAGTAGTCCCAGTGCGCATCGGCGTGCCGGGAGGGATTCATCGCGACGAACCCGAGGTGCTGCAGGAACCCCGGATAGACGCGGCGCATCGCCCCCGGGTACTTGACCGGCACCGGATGGATCAGGGTGCGGTCGAACCAGCTGAGGGGCTTGCGGGTCGCGAGGTCGTTCACCGCGGTCGGGCTGCGGCGCGGGTCGATCGGCCCGCCCATCATGACCATGGTGCGCGGCGTGCGCTCCCCGGCCTCCGCCATCAGCGCGACCGCCGCGAGCACCGGCACGGTCGGCTGGCACACCGAGATCACGTGAACGTCGCGGCCGAGGAGCCGGAGGAACTCGCGGACATAGTCGACGTAGTCGTCGAGGTGGAAGGCCCCCAGCGCGAGCGGCACCATCTTCGCGTCGGTCCAGTCGGTGAGGTACACCTCGTGGGCTGGCAGCAGCGCCCGCACCGTGTCGCGGAGCAGCGTCGCGAAGTGACCCGAGAGCGGCGCGACGACCAGGACGACCGGGTCGCGGCGCGCGGCGACCCGCCGGAAATGGAGCAGGCGGCAGAACGGCTTCTCGACCACCACCCGCTCCTCGACCGCCACCTCCCGGCCGTCGATCGACGTCGCCGTCAGCCCGAACTCGGGCTTCTCGTAGCGCTGCGTGACGCGGCAGAAGAGGTCGAACGCGGCGGCGATGCGGCGGCTCGCGGGAAGGTAGGCGAGCGGGTTGAACGGATTCGTGAGCACGTCGCGGTGCGCGGCGGCGAGCGCGTTCCACGGCGCAAGCCACGCGTGGCGCATCTCGTGTAGCGCGTACAGCAACGGATCACCTCCGGGCCGGCTCCAGGATCCGCGCGGTTATACCAGGGCGCAGCGGCCGGCGCATTGTTCGCGGTTGACTGCGGCGCCAAGCGGGCCGGAGCGCGGAGGCCGGCGAGAAATAACGCACACTCGCGCCGTGCGTGCACGCGGCGCACCGGCCTCGTGCACAATCCCCGCCGCCAACAACGAGGAGGATTCCCATGGCCGGGTCGGCGGCGCTCAAGCTCGACATCTTTCCGCACATCCTCCCGCTGCCCTATTTCGAGCGGATGCAGGCGATCGCGCGGGCCAACGCGCCGCTCGCGGGGCAGATCAAGCGCTGGCTCAACATCCCGGTGCTCTGGGACCTCGACGCGCGCATCCGGATGATGAGGCGCTTCCCGGGCTACCGGCAGGTGCTCACGCTGTCGCTGCCCGCGATCGAGTTCCTCGCGGGCCCGCAGGAATCACCGGCGCTCGCGCGCATCGCGAACGACGGCATGGCGGAGATCTGCGCCGGGCATCCCGACCTCTTCCCGGCGTTCGTCGCCTCGCTGCCGATGAACAACGTCCCGGCGGCGATTGCCGAGATGGACCGCGCGATCGGGACGCTCGGCGCGAAAGGCGTCCAGATCTTCACCAACGTGAACGGCCGGCCGCTCGACGAGCCCGAGTTCTATCCGCTGTTCGAGCGGATGGTCGTCGCGCACGACCTGCCGATCTGGGTCCACCCGACCCGCACCGCGAAGTTCGCCGACTACCCGACCGAGACGAAGTCGAAGTACGAGATCTGGTGGGCCTTCGGCTGGCCTTACGAGACGACCGCGTTCATGGCGCGCATGGTGTTCTCCGGCATGTTCGACAAGCTGCCTAAGCTGCGCATCATCACCCATCACCTCGGCGCGATGGCGCCGTTCTTCGACAAGCGCATCGGCTACGGCCTCGACCAGCTCGGCAGCCGCACCTCGGACGAGGACTACGAGTCGCTATTGAAGTCGATGCGCAAGCGCCCGGTCGACTACTTCCGGATGTTCTACGGCGACACGTCGGTCAACGGTTCCGCCTCGGCGATCCGGTGCGGCCTCGACTTCTTCGGCATCCGCCACGTGCTGTTCGGCACCGACTGCCCGTTCGATCCCCAGGGCGGGCCGCTCTTCATCCGCGAGAACATCAAGGCGATCGACTCGCTCAAGCTCCGGCCCGGCGACCGGCGACGGGTCTACTTCGGCAACGCGATCCAGATGCTGCGGCTGAAGCTGCCCGCCCCGCCGCGCACGCAGCCGGCGGAAGGAAAGAGCAGACGGAAGAAGTGACGCGCGCCAGGGGCACTCGCCCCGCGCGCTCCCGGCTCCCTAAGCGGCCTTCTTGCCGAGCGCCTCCTCGCGCAGCGCCCGCCGCAGGATCTTGCCGACATTGGTCTTCGGCAGCTCGGTCCGGAACTCGATGAGCTTCGGCCGCTTGTAGGCGGTGAGGTTCGCCTCGCAGTGCTTGCGCACGGCGTCCTCGGTGAGCGCGGCGTCCTTCCTGACGATGAAGACCTTCACCGCCTCCCCGGACTTGTCGTCGGGGAGCCCGATCGCACAGACCTCGAGCACGCCGGCGTGCATCGCGATGACGTCCTCGACCTCGTTCGGGTAGACGTTGAAGCCCGAGACCAGGATCATGTCCTTCTTCCGGTCGACGATCCGCACGAAGCCCCGGTCGTCGACCCTGGCCATGTCGCCGGTCGCGAGGAAGCCGTCGGCGCCCAGGACCTTGGCGGTCTCGTCGGGCCGCTGCCAGTAGCCCTTCATCACCTGCGGCCCGCGCACGCAGAGCTCGCCGACCTCGCCGATGCCGACCGAGCGCCCCTGATCGTCACGGATGTCGATCTCGGTGGAAGGCATCGGCAACCCGATCGCGCCGCTGTACTCCGTGAGGTCGAGGGGGTTCGTGCACACGACCGGCGAGGTCTCGGTGAGCCCGTAGCCCTCGAGCAGCACCTTGCCGGTCACCTGCTTCCAGCGGTCGGCCACCGCCTTCTGCACCGCCATGCCGCCGCCGATCGCGACCTCGAGGTGGCTGAAGTCGAGCTTCGCAAAGTCGGGATTGTTGAGCAGCGCGTTGAACAGCGTGTTCACGCCGGTGATCACGGTGAACTTGTGCTTGCCGAGCTCCTTCACGAACCCGGGAATGTCGCGCGGGTTGGTGATCAGGACGTTGCAGCCGCCCATCCGCATGAAGGCGAGGCAGTTCGCCGTGAGCGAGAAGATGTGATACAGCGGCAGCGCGGTGATCACGCGCTTCTCCTCGCTGAGGAACGGCTTCTGCCATGCCGCGACCATCTCCAGGTTGGCGAGGATGTTGCGGTGAAGCAGCATCGCGCCCTTCGCGACGCCGGTCGTGCCGCCGGTGTACTGCAGGAACGCGATGTCCTCCGCTTCGACCGCGACGCGCTTCAGCTCGTGGCGTGCGCCCTCGGCGAGCACGTCGTTGAACCGGAGCGCGCCGGGCAGCGCGTACGCCGGCACCATCTTCTTCACGTGGCGCACGACCAGGTTGACGATCGCGCCCTTGAGGCCGAGCAGGTCGCCGAGCGCGGCGACGACGATGTGCCTCACCTTGGTGCGGGCGACGACCTGCTGCAGCACGGCCGCGAAATTCTCCAGGATGACGATCACCTCGGCCCCCGAGTCGTTCAGCTGATGCTCGAGCTCGCGCGGGGTGTAGAGCGGGTTGACGTTGACCACGACGCAGCCGGCGCGCAGCGTGCCGAACAGCGCGGCCGGATACTGGAGCACGTTCGGCATCATGATCGCCACCCGCGCCCCCTTCGCCAGCCCCTTCGACTGCAGCCATGCGCCGAAGGCGCGCGTCAACCGGTCGAGCTCGGCGAAGGTGATCTCCTTGCCCATGTTGTGGTAGGCGGGCCGGTCGGCGTACTTCTTCACGCTCGCATCCACCAGCTCGCCGATCGACCTGAACTCGTCGTAGCGGATCGTCGCCGGCACGCCCGGCGGATACGCCTTCAGCCAGATCTTCTCCACGACTGCCTCCTCGTGACCCGCCGTGCCCGAGCCGTCCTCGTTTTGGACCGGGCGGGAGCCGCCCGCTCGAGCCGGGCGATTATCCGCGAACGGGGGTCGGGTCGTCACCCGCCGCCCGGACCGACCGCGCCTCGGGGGGCAACCCCGCGTCAACGCCGGACGGGTGGCAGGGTGAACCGCCGAAAGAACCGCCACATCTCCGCGTTCGCGTCGATGACGTCGGTGGCCGGTCCGAGGATCGGCGACCGGTCGTCGTGCCGGGCGCCGGGCCAGGCGTGGCCGGCACCCGAGAGCTTCCAGAGCACGATCTCGGCGTGGTCGCGGCAGCCCGAGAACACGTACTTCGTGGCGGTGTGCGCCGCCGTGTCCGTGCCCGGCGCACCGGCGCGCGTCTCCGCCACCGCCGGCTTGGCGCGACACCCCGCGAACGCGACCCAGCGGTAGAGGACTTCCTCGGCGTCGGGGTGCCGCGTGCGGGCGCTCGCCAGCGGGACCGGCTCGCTCAGCCCGCCGCGGTACGCCGCGCGCGGGTCGTCCACGCTGTGGACGTGCATGATCGACACCGGGCGGCGGCCGGGAACCTCGAGCGCCGGTCGCACGTCGTCGGACCTGCGCTCCGGCAGCACCATCGAGCCCGCGACCGGCGCGATGGCGGCAATGCGGTCCGACGCCTGGGCGGCGAGCCGATAGGTCAGCATCGCTCCGTTCGAGAGGCCGGTCGCGTAGACGCGCGCCGCATCGACCGGTGCCCGCGTCCCGAGCGCGTCGAGCAGCGCGCGCACGAACCCGACGTCGTCCACCTTCTCGTCCGCGGCGTAGCCGCAGCACACGCCCGCATTCCAGGTGAGAAACTGCTCCGCGAACCAGCCGGTGCCGTTCGGATACACGACGAGGAAGCCCTCGCGGTCGGCGAGCGCGTCCATGCCGACGTACTCGCGGTGATCGCGCGCGTTCCCGCCGCCGCCGTGGAAGTTGAGGACCACCGGCAACGGCCGGCCTTCCGCGGCCTGCGCCGGCACGTGGACGAGCGCGGTCCGCGTGCGCCCGTCGTGCTCCACCGCGAGCTCGTAGTCCCCGATCGGGGCGGGCGCGAGCTCCCGCGC
>JBOIFD010000382.1:0-6787 GCA_050741515.1 Burkholderiales bacterium | reverse complement strand
CGCCGACGACATGCCCTCGCCCGTGCGGCCCGCTTACTTCACCATCCCCTTCTCGCGGTAGTAGCGGAGCGCCCCGGGGTGATAGGGGAGCTCGGCGGGGTTGGTCGCCATCTTCTGGGCCGTGAAGCTCGTCTTTAGCGAGCCGCCGATGGTCTGCACGCGGCTCTCGTTCTCGGCGATCGCCTTGACGTACTTGTAGACGACCTCGTCCGGGACGTGCGCGCCGGCGAGCAGCGACACCCACATCCGGACCGTCGGGTAGCCCTTCGCCATGAAGGGGTAGGTTTCCTTCGGCACCATGTCCATCCTGTTGCTGAACACGGCGGCCGCTTTCTGGATCGTCGCCGGGTCGCCGTCGATCCACAGGAGATCGCGCTTGCCGGCGATGTCCTTGATCAGCGCGTCGCCGAGGTTGCGCGCGTTCATGAAGACGTCGGCCTTGCCGTCGGTGATGGCGGCGAGGCCGATGGTGCTGTTCCCGAGCACGTAGCTGCCGCCCCACTTCTCGATGTCGCCGATGGTGAAGCCGGAAGCCTTCATCACCTCGTACGGTCCCCCGATGGTCGTCTGCGGGTTGTCCGGCCGGTTGATCGCGAGGCGCATGGTGGGCTTCTTGGCGGCGATGTCGGCCCAGCTCTTGATGCCGTTCGCGTCGGCCCAGGCCTTCGTCATCAGGAAGTGGATGTACTGGTTGTCGTACAGCTGCATGACGTAGCTGAACTTGCCCTTGAGCGGCTTCTGGAACGGCGCGGCGCCCTCGTTCGCGAGCCGGATCTCGGTCCCGGTCGCGGTGGCGGTGAAGTCGGCCTGGCCTTCGGCGATCGCGAGCACGCCGCCCCCGGGGGAGTTCGGCTTGAAGGACACCGACGAGCCCGGATAGGCGTCGCGCACGACGGCGTTCAGGCCCTCCACCATCGTCCGCGGATAGCCGGACGGGGTCGCGCCGGTGACCGTGGCGGTGACCGGGTTCTTGTCGTTGAAGTCGGCAGCCACGGGCGCCGCCGCCAAGGCGAGCGCTGCGGCCGCGAGAATGCGGACGATCGGCATCGTTATCTCCTCCTCCTGGTCGAACAGCCCCGCAAGTCTACAGGGCCGCCCCGGCGAAGGGAAAGTCGGGGACCGGCCGGCTCGGATCGCCCGGGGGCGGGCCGGCGCGCCGCCGGCCGCGCCCCTAGCGCCGCGGCCGCAGGATCATCTGGGTGCAGCGGAAGAGCGCGATGGTCTTGCCGGTCTTCTCCGCGCGGACCTCGGCGTCCCAGACCTGGGTGGTGCGGCCCCGGTGGGCGGGTCGTGCCACGCAGATCACGTCGCCTTCGAGCGTGGTGCCGAGGAAGTTGCTCTTGAGCTCGAGGGTCGTGAAGCCGCTCGCGTCCTCGGGGAGGTTGCGCACGGTGGCGTAGCCGCACGCGGTGTCGGCGAGCGAGACGACCGCACCGGCGTGCAGAAAACCGTTCCAGGCGCACTTGCGCGGCTCGACCCGCATGCGCATGCGGACCTCGTCGGGTTCGACGGCGAGGCACTCCATGCCGAGATGCCCCGGCAGGTAGTCCCGGCCGCGCTCGTTCCACTCGGCGAGGCTCTGCGGAACGGCGAGGCGCTCCATCGTGCCCCCGGTCTCAGCCGACGGGCTTGTCCTCGGCCGGCGGCGGAAGCGGCTGGCCCTCGTCCGGGGACTGCTCACGCTGGGCCTGAGCGGCCTTCTTCTGCCGCTTGGCTTCCTTCTTCTGCTTCTTGGCAAGATCTCTCTGACGCTTCGCGAACGCGTAGTTGGGTTTGGCCATCGGCGATCCTATTCAATGGGATTGGAGGTTGCGGCGAGCCGTGAGAGTACGTCGTTTTCCGCCGGACTGCTTCCGCGGGCACGGCGGCGGCCGCCGTCGCGCGGTCAGGCGCTCCGATCGAGGAAGCACTCGTCGCCCTTGAAGATCCTGGCGAGACCCGCGCGCAGCTGATCGAGCTGCCTCGGCCGCAGCGCGAACGCGACCACGATCACTTTCCGGCCGCCGAGCACGCCCGCCGCATCGTCGTCGAACGCTACGACCGCGCGGTCGTGGAAGAGCTCGAAGCACGCGACTCCGCCGTGGCACGCCTGGCACGGATCGTCCGCTTCGACGTGGTATCCGTCCAGACCGAGCTCGACGTCCCGGGGGTCCGGCGACTTGGCGCGCTGCAGGCGAAGATACCGCCTGGCGCCGAACTCGGAATCCGCGAAGCCGACCAGCCAGGCGCTCGAGTCCTCCTCGACCGACACGCAGGCGGCGTTGAAGTCGCTGGTCACGCCGGACGCCGTCGCCCGCTCCGTGCAGCACCCTCGGTTGCATCGCGTCGGGTCACCCAAGGCGCCTCAGGTCCTCGAGGCGCGCGCGCTGCCGGCCGTGCCCGTCGAAGTTGCCGGGCGCGAGCCACCGCTCGAACGCCCGGCGGATCGCGGGCCACTCGCCGTCGGCGATGGCGAACCACGCCGTGTCGCGGTTCTGTCCCTTGGTCACCATGTGCTGCCGGAAGGTGCCTTCGTAGGTGAAGCCGAACCGGCGTGCGGCCCGGATCGAGGGCTCGTTGCGGGCGTTGCACTTCCACTCGAAGCGGCGATAGCCCAGCTCGTCGAACGCGTGCCGGGCGCACAGGAACAGGGACTCCGTCGCGACCCGCGTCCGGGCGATCGCCGGCCCCCAGAGGATGCTCCCGATCTCGATCACGCCGTGCTCGGGCACGATGCGCAGGAACGCCTGGCGTCCTTCGCAGCGCCGGCTCGATCGATCGATCACGGCGAAAAACAGCGGATCCTCGGACGCCGCGGCACGGGTCAGCCAGCCCGCGAAGGCGGCGCGGTCCTGCGGCGATTCGAACAGGAAACGGAACCGGTCCTCGGCACCCGGCGCCATCGAAGCCGCGAACAGCTGGTCGCCGTGACCGGCCGGGTCGAGCGGCTCCAGGCGGCAGAACCGTCCCTCGAGCGCCACGCGTCCGGGACGGGGGCGGGGTTGCCAGTCGGTGAGCGGGGTCATGCGGGACGGTGCCTACGGCTGCGCCACCGGATGCCGGGCCGCCCGGGCCTCGCGGTAGACGAGCGCGGCGCTCGCGATGTCCGCCACGGCGACACCGACCGATTTGAACAGCGTGATCTCCGCGGCGGACTGGCGACCCGGCCTGGCGCCGCCGATGACCTCGCCGAGCTCGGCGAAGATCGCGCCGGCGGCGATCACGTCACCGGACTCGCGGGAGGCCGCCTCCCGTGATTCGACGTAGAGCTTCGACCGGCGCAGGACCTCGTCGTCCAGCTCGCGCCAGCCGGGCCGCGGCGCACCGACGGCGTTGATGTGCGCGCCGGGCGACAGCCATTCGCCCGACAGGGCGGGCGTCCGCGACGTCGTGGCGACCACGACGACGTCGGCGCCGCGCACGGCGTCTTCCGCCGACCGCGCGAGTCGCACCCCGAACCGCTGTGCGAACGCGCCCGCGTTGCGGGGGCTCCAGACCCGGATCTCGCGGAACGGGCGCACGAGCTGCAGTGCTTCGAGGTGGCTTCGCGCCTGCACGCCGGCGCCGAGAATCGCGAGGACCGACGAGTCCGGGCGCGCGAGCGCTCGGGTGGCCGCGGCCGACACGGCTCCAGTGCGCATCTCGGTGATCAGCCGCCCGTCCATCACGACCAGGGGTTCCCCGGTCTCGGGCCGGAAGAGGAGCACCAGGGCGTGGTGCGTCGGGACGCCCTGGTTGTCGGGGAAGAACGTGACGAGCTTGGCGCCGAGCTGCCCGCCGGCGTAGGCGGGCATGGTGCCGAGGAACCCGCCGTGCTCGGCGACCGGCAGCATCACGCGCACGGGTTGCACGGCCTCGCCCGCCGAGAGCGCGCGCAGCGCCCGTTCCATGGCCGGGATGAGCGCCGACATGTGCAGGGACCCGCGCACGGCAGCCTCGTCGAGGATCAGCACGGGTCCCTCCGTAGGGCGCTCGTGCGCCGAAACCGGTACGCGGCGGTCGGTCTCGTCCATTCTGCTTCTCTTGCCCGAGAACACGCGTGCGCAAGCTGATCGCTTTGCCGTTCGACGTTGGAGCTCAGGCCGCGGCCCCGCCAGGGCCGTGGCGCCTGCAGCGAATCTTGCAGCGCGTCCGCTGAATCCGCCGATCTAAAGCCATTCCAACGATCGCCGCATACCGATTGCGGTGACCGGCGCGTTGCCGGCTCGCTGGCAACGCGGCCGTGATGCGCCGCGATGTCAGAGGCCGGCTTCATTTCGGCAGCAACACCGCGACGGCTAACAGGCCCACGAACAAAGTGACGAAACAGCACGCTACCACCCGAGCGACTCGAACTTCGCGGGGGGAAACCGGCCGCAAGGGTGTTGTCGGTGCTTCCATGAACTCCAAGAAGATTGCGAGGATCGCTCCCGCAGCCAGCGGCAACCAGCTCTGCGCGGCATAGGCCCAGAGGATTGCGCCTAGGACGACGAGAGTCTCGATCACACTGGGTATCCCGCATACCGATCCGGACGGGGCGGACAACCGGCCGCAAACCCGACAGATCGCGGGAAATACGACCAGGGCCCGCAGTCTCACCCAGGCGGAGATCCCGTTCTCGCCGCAATGTGGACATGGTTGCATGGCCTCTAACGCTAGCGAGCACCGGCCCGCGAAGGCGGGCGAAGCCCGCTGTAGCGGGGCCGGTGCAGCGACGGTTTAGGCGTCACCTTGCGCCCCTTTCTGGGGCTGCCGGGCGTAACTGACCGTCAACGCCTCCCATACGTGCCCGTCAGGCTGGTTCCAGTACACGATGCGGCCGCCGTGCTGGGTGTTGACCTGCATGTCTACCGGACCGTGTGGGGTACTCCTGTACTCGATGCCGCGAGCCCTGATTCCGGCGAGGATGCCGTCGAACTCGGCCTCGCTCACTCGAAAGCAATAGTGCTGTACGGGAAAGGGGCCATCGGCTTGGTCGAAGTCGAGGGTCAGACCTTCGTTCACGTAGACAGGGCAGAAGGGACCAACTCCGGACTCTCCCCAAGGGACGCCGAGGAGGGTGGCGAGCAATTCCGCCGCAGCTTTCCGGTCGCGGGATGGAACTATGGCGTGGTCGAGTTGAACGCTCATCGGGGGTACTCGTGTCGCGGGCAATGGGCGGGCCGAGTTGTGACGCCTAGCGCTCCCGCTCAGCGGCGCGCCGCTTCTGGGCGCGTCCGCTGCAACGCGGGGTCATGCGTCCGGTTGAACAATAGGTGAGACCACCAGACGCGCATTAACTGGTTAGGCACTGCTCTGCCTGCGTGCACGCGAGTGCAGATAAACAAGCACGCCATAGGCGGTGCCCCCGACGATACACAAGAGGACGGGAAAGATGACAAAGACGACTGCGGAAGTCGATGATGGGCGCGGGCCCGACACCGCGCTGACTGCCTCGAAGTAGAGATATCCCGATGCGGCGGTGACTACGCAGGAGATGACGAACCCTGCAATTTGATAGGCGTTAGCGCTTCCATCGCGTGCGACCAGTCTGCCAAGGAATGCCACCAGAGCGTACGGTGCGACGACGATGACGCCAACGAAGAGCAGGCTTGCAAGGGTGAAGAGGAGGGCCGCGAGCTTTTCCGTCCCTTGAGTCCCCGCCATGTTGGCTTGAAACGCACCCTTGGAAGCCAACGCCATGGCAATGAGCGCGATAAGGAGGCCGATGCCGAGGACGCCAAGCTCAGCCCTTCTCAACGTCACCGCGCTTTTGGTCGATTCATCCACAGGCCGCCCCGGTGGTGCCTAACCCGCTCTACCCGCGCGCGCCGCTCTTGCCCGCGTCAGCGTACCCGCGTCCGAACGCGGTGGAGGCTTCATGCTGCGGAAGAGAATCGCGCAGCGGGACAGGGGTGCCCTGGTCGAGCAGGATGCGCACTTAGGCCGGAGCCAGGGAGCTCGGTTGTGCATGCTCCAGGACGGCGCGCGCTTGTTCCAGTGTGACGCCTGGGAACCACTCAACGAACTGGGACACCAGAGCGCCGTCTTCGAGGTTCTCGAACAGTGCTGCCACAGGCACTCGGGTACCTCGAAATGCCCACGCTCCGCTAACGCGGTCCGGGTCGCGCTCGACGGCGGGGCAGGTTGACCAATCGATCATGGCAAGGATGCTAGCACTGTGGCAGCGAGACGGCTAACGCCCGCGTTGAGCGGTCGCCGAGGCGCGAAGCGACGATGGTAGCCAGCAGCGAAGCTGTTGGCTCCGCTCGAACACGGGGTTAGCCGCGCCCTTTCGAATAGCGAGCAGCGTCGATGGCTATGCCAACGAACACGAGCGCGACGATAACCAGCAACGCTGCGACGATCAGCTCCATAGCTACAGCTGCCTCAACGACTGAATATGGCGGTCAATGCGATGATGGACCAGGAAAATCCCGGCGGTCAAGGCTACGACGGCAACAACCGCCGCCCACAGCAAGGGTCTGGGGGCCGTACCGACGTTAGTGATAAGCCACCCGAAGGTGCTCGTAATCACGAGAATCCCCAGCCAGACTTTGAGATAGGCGATTCTCTCCTTCGCGACGTCCAGTTCGGACATGAAGCGCAATCCCCGGTGCCCACTTCGCTGACAGGATACACGACGCTCGCACGGCGCGAACGGGACGATGGGGGCGGCTAACGCTCGCGTTGAGCGGCCGCCGAGGAGCGAAGCGACGAGGGTACCCGCCAGCGAGGCTGGCGGGTGGTCCGCTCCACCTGGCGGTTAGGCGCCAGAGATCCGTACAGTCCAAATCCAATTGCGTTTTCGACGCTCAAGACGCTCCCCGGTGCCTTCGCCGTCGAAGCT
>JBOIFD010000381.1:0-13910 GCA_050741515.1 Burkholderiales bacterium | reverse complement strand
GGGCGCGCGATCGCGCTGGCGCTCGCGGACGCCGGCGCGGCGGTGGTCGTGAACGCGCGCCGGTCGCAGGACGAGATCGACGCCGTCGCCGGCGAGATCGGGCGCGGGGGCGGTCGCGCACTCGCGGTGCTCGCCGACGTGACCGATGCCGCCGCCGTCGCACGCATGGTCGACGCGGCCCGCGCGCGCTTCGGCCGCCTCGACATCCTGGTCAACAACGCCGCGGTCCGCGACGTGACCTCCCTCGACGAGATCGATCTCGCGCGCTGGCGCGAGATCACCGGCGTGATCCTCGACGGCGCGTTCGTCTGCGTGAAGGCCTGCCTGCCGAGCCTGCGTGCGGGCGGCGCTGGCGCGATCGTCAACATCGGCGGCCTCTCCGGCCACACCGGAGCGGCCGGTCGCCCGCACGTCGTCGCGGCCAAGGCCGGGCTCGTCGGACTGACGCGGGCGCTGGCGCACGACCTCGCCGGGGACGGCATCACGGTCAACTGCGTGGTGCCGGGCCTCATCGATACCGTGCGCGGCGCTGCGAGCGGTGCGCGCTCGGCGCACGAAGGGCAACGCGGCAACGCGCTCGGGCGCCGGGGAACGCCGGAAGAGGTCGCGCGGGCGGTGCGTTTTCTCGCCGGGCCGTCGGCCCGCTACATCACGGGCCAGACCCTGCACGTCAACGGCGGCGCGTACCTCGGCTAGATCCGGCCCGCGCGAATGAGCTGCCGGACGGTCGCGTTGAACGAGGAGGCGCGGGCGACGGCCCGGTCGTCGATCAGCCGCTTCTTCAGCGCTCGCTCGACGCGGCTCTGGAGAACGCACGGCAGCTTCGCGTCGGGCGCGCCGACGACGAATTTCTCGTCTCCCCGGTGCTCGATCGTCCGGTAGTAGGTGGGGATCGCGCGGCGCACCTGCTCCCCGGCCGCGGAGCTCGGCAGGCCGTCCGTCTCGGTGAGCTTGCGGAACTCCGCCAGGCGATGGGCGTTGTCCTTGCGCTCGAGGACGCGCCAGTCGGTGACCGACAAACCGTTCCACCACTCGATGTCCTCGGGCCGCACGAGGTCGCGGTCCTCGGGATGGATCGCGCACGGCGGGGCCGGTGGCTTGGCCCGGAAGAGGTTTCCCAGGAGGCCCATGCTTCGCTCCAGCATAGAGGCTCTCCCGCCGCCGCGCCAGCGATGCGTTGCGGCGCCGCGCCGGGTGTCGCCCCGCGGCGACAGTCTCGGTTGTGCGGAGCGTGGCGCCGGCGCTAGGCTCGGCCCATGGCGGCTCCCGAGAACCTCCCCGTCGTCGTCGCCGGCGCCGGCCCGACCGGGCTCATGTGCGCGCTCGCGCTCGGCAAGCAGGGCATCCCGGTGGTCGTCTGCGAGGCCGAGCCCGGTCTCACCCACGACCTGCGCGCCGGATCGTTCCACCCGCCGACGCAGGAGATGATGGCGCCGTACGGGATCACCGCGCGCATGCACGAGACCGGGCTGCAGGTCCGGCACTGGCAGATCCGGGAGCGCCGCGGCGACCTCGTCGCGCAGTTCGACCTCGGGCTGCTCGCCGACGTCACGCCGTTTCCCTATCGCCTGCACCTCGAGCAGCATCGCCTGACGCCGATCCAGCTCGACATCCTGCGGCGGGAGACCGATGCGCACGTCCACTTCAACCACCGACGGCCCACCGGTTGGCGTCCCTGGCAACGACCTGGCGGGAAGTCGACGGCTTCGGCGCGCCGCGTCTCGTCCAAATGGCCTATCTTGACTGTCAGTCGTCAAGGGAATATCCATACGGGCGGAAGCGTATGCGCTTCTGCGTACGCGCTTTGCGTAGGCCTCGACCAACGGGACGATCGTTCCGTTCCGCCGCGGTCGAGCCTAAGGGGGGAGATCAAGGAATGAGGCGCGTTCGCGTCGTCCCGCGCCGCGCGGCTGGCCGTTTCCTTCCGGCCGCGGGGGACTTGCGGCCTACGCACCCCCCCGGTCCGTCATCCGCTCGTCTCGCGCAGCCCACCCTCGGGGTCGAGGATCCATCACCGGACTGACGCAGTAAGGCACTGAAACAGAAGATCTCTGGGGAGGGATCGTCCATGTTTCGCTGGATCATCGGCTCGAGCCTGAAGTTCCGGTTCCTGGTGCTGGCCGCCGCCGGCGCGCTGCTGGTCTTCGGCACCCAGCAACTGCGCAGGATGCCGGTCGACGTGTTCCCCGAGTTCGCCCCGCCGAAGGTGGAAATCCAGACCGAAGGTCCCGGCATGACCACCGCCGAGATCGAAGAGCTGATCACGATCCCGATGGAGGACCAGCTCCGGGGCGTGCCGGGCGTCGAATACGTCCGCTCGTCCTCGGTGGTGGGGCTGTCGCAGGTCGTGCTCTGGTTCAAGCTGGGCACCGACGTCATGGAGGCGCGGCAGCGCGTCCAGGAGCGTCTCAAGCTCGCGATCGCGGAGCTGCCGCAGTCATCGGGCATGCCGGTGATGCTCCAGCCGCTGTCGTCGACCAGCCGGGTCATGAAGATCGGGATCTCGTCGAAGGTCCACGACATGATGGACCTGTCGATGATCGCCTACTGGACGGTCAGGTTCCGCCTCATGTCGGTCCCCGGCGTGGCGAACGTTCCCATCTGGGGCGAGCGGATCAAGTCGCTCCAGGTGCAGGTCGATCCGAGCCTGATGCGCGCCCATGGCGTCACGCTCGACGAGGTCATGGAGACGACCTCGGACGCCCTGGACTTCGGCCTGCTGCGGTACACCGGCGCGGCGAAGACCCGCATCGACGGCATGCTCGACACGCCCAACCAGCGGTTCGTCATCCATCACCAGTCGCCGGTCTTCTCGCCGGAGCACCTGGCAGAGGTGCCGATCGCCCTGAAAACGAAGCGCCCCGAGCCGCCGCGGCTGCGCGATGTCGCCACCGTGGCGTGGGACACCTGGCCGATGATCGGCGATGCCGTCATCAACGACGAAGTCGGCCTGATGATGATCGTCGAGAAGCTGCCGTGGGCCAACACGCTGGACGTGACGCGCGGCGTCGAGGAGGCGCTCGCCGCGATGCGGCCCGGTCTGCCGGGCATCGCGATCGACTCGACGATCTTCAGGCCGGCAACCTTCATCGAGCGGTCGATGGAGAACCTGGCGATCGCGCTCGTCATCGGCGCGGTCCTGGTGATCCTCGTCCTCGGCGCATTCCTCTTCGAATGGCGGGTGGCGCTGATCAGCGTCGTCGCCATTCCGCTGTCCCTGGTGGCCGCCGGGGTGGTGCTCTATTTCCACGGGGTCACGATCAATACCATGGTCCTGGCGGGGTTCGTCGTCGCGCTGGGCTCGGTCGTGGACGACGCAATCATCGACGTCGAGAACATCGTGCGGCGGCTGCGCCAGCATCGGCTGACGGGCAGCGACAAGACGACCGCCCACATCATCCTGGAAGCGTCGCTCGAGGTACGCCCCGCGATCTGGCACGCGACGCTGATCATCGCCTTGGCCGTGATGCCGGTCTTCTTCATGGGCGGGCTGGCGGGGTCGTTCTTCGAGCCGCTGGCGCTCGCCTTCATCCTCGCGATGCTCGCGTCCATGGTGGTGGCGCTGACGGTGACACCGGCGCTGTCCCTCATTCTGCTGAATCGCGCCGCCATCGAGCAGCGTGAGTCGCCGCTGGTCCCGTGGCTGAAGCGGATCTACGGCGCGGCGCTTTCCCGCGTCATCGAGGCGCCGCGCGCGACCTTCGTCGCCGTCCTCGTCATCGTCGTCGCCGGCATCGGGGTGCTGCCGCTTCTCGGGGCGTCGCTGCTGCCCAACTTCAAGGAACGGGACTTCTTGATGCACTGGGTCCCTGCCGAGGGGACGTCGCACCCCGAGACGTTCCGGATCACGCAGCTCGCCAGCCGCGAGCTGCGGGCGATTCCGGGAGTTCGCAACTTCGGCGCCCACATCGGCCGCGCCGTCGGCGGGGACGAGCCCTACGGCGTCAATTTCACCGAGAACTGGATCAGCGTCGACCGGAACGTGGATTACGATCAGACGTACGCCGCCGTCGAGGCCGTCGTCGCCGGCTATCCCGGGCTCTATCGCGACGTGCAGACCTATCTGAGAGAGCGGATCAAGGAGGTCCTCACCGGCGCCGGCGAGTCCATCGTCGTGCGCATCTTTGGGCCCGATCTCCCCGTGCTGCGTGACAAGGCGCACGACGTGGAACAGGCTCTCAAGGGCATACCGGGTCTCGTCGATCTGCACGTCGAGCAGCAGGTCGACGTTCCGCAAGTCCAGGTCAGGTTGAACCTCGACGCCGCCGCGCGCTACGGGCTCAAGCCCGGCGACGTGCGCCGGGTGGTGAACGTTCTCATGACCGGCATCGAGGTCACCGACATCCACCGGGACGGCAAGGTCTACGACGTCTGGGTCTGGTCGCTGCCGTCGCTCCGCGGCAGCGTCGAGAGCGTGCGCGAGTTCCTCGTCGACACGCCGTACGGCGGACGCGTGCGGCTGGCGGAGGTGGCCGACGTTGAGCTGGTGCCCAATCCGAACAAGATCAGGCGCGAGAACAACTCTCGCCGCATCGACGTTCACGCCAACGTCAAGGGGCGCGATCTCGGCTCGGTGGCCGACGAAGTCGCGGCCCGGCTCGAGAAAGTCCAGTTCCCGCTCGGGTACTACCCGCAGCTCCTGGGGGAATACAAGGAGCGTCAGGCGGCGCAGCGGAATCTGCTCCACTACTCGATCGCCTTCGCGGCCGCGATCTTCCTCCTGCTCCATGTGTCGCTCCGCAACTGGCGGCTGGCCGGCCTGATCTACCTCGCCCTTCCGGCGGCCCTGATCGGCGGCCTGCTGGCGGCGTTCGCTTCCGACCGCGTCGTTTCGCTCGGCTCGCTGGTCGGGATGATCACGGTCCTCGGGATTGCGGCGCGAAACGGCATCCTGCTCCTCCAGCATTACCGGCACCTCGAGCAGGTGGAAGGCGCGCCGTTCGGTCTCGGGCTGGTGTTGCGCGGGGCCAGCGAACGGCTGTCACCGATCCTGATGACCACCCTGTGCACCGGATTGGCGCTGCTGCCGCTGATCGTTCCCGGCAGCATCCCCGGTCACGAGATCGAGCACCCGATGGCGGTGGTGATTCTCGGCGGCCTCGTCACGTCGACGGCCCTGACCCTGTTCGTCGTCCCGGTCCTGTATCTACGGTTCGGCTCCGCGTCCGGCCAGACGCAGCTCCCAGGCGTCGTTGCAACGACATGACGCACCGCAACGAGAGCATCATGAACTCGGAGCGCGCCTGGAGGTTGCCCGGGCGGTGGTTTGCCCGCAGGGTGCGCGCGCGCTGTTGTCTCGTGGCGATCGCGGCAGTCGTCATTGCGGGGTTCGGCGCAACGGCAAGTGCACAAGACGCGGCAGTGGACCGTAAGGACGCGCCCGCAGGCTCACAAGGTGCGGCACCCGCGCGGAACGAAACACCCGCACCCGCACCCGGACAGGCGGCGCCAGACGCCAAGGACGCACCGCCACCCACGCAAGACGCGCCACCGGACCGCAAGGACGCACCGCCACGCGCGCAAGAGGCGGCACCAGACCCCAAGGATGCGCCGCCACGCGCGCAAGACGCGGCACCAGACCCCAAGGATGCGCCGCCACGCGCACAGGACGCGGCACCGGCGCCTTCGGACGCACCGCCGCGTGCGCAAGAGGCGGCACCAGACCCCAAGGATGCGCCGCCACGCGCACAGGATGCGGCACCAGACCGCAAGGTCACACCGCCACGCGCGCAAGACCCGGCACCGGCCCGCAAGGGGACGCCCGCGCGCGCACAAAAGGAACCGGATCGCATCCGCGGTCTGATCACCGCGGTCGAGGCTTCCGCGATCGTTCTGCAGATGGGCGACGGCAAGACGCTGCGCCTCCGGCTCGCGGACGGGCTCACGATCTTCAGCCTGAGCAAGGCGAGCTGGACGGAGGTGGATTTCGGGACCTACGTCGGTGCCGTTTCGGTGCGGCTGGGCGACGACATCTACAGCCCGATCCGCCGGGATTCGCTGAGCTGGCTGCACAAGGGCTTCGAGCTGCGGATCATCGACGAGGAGTTGCGCGGCATTGCCGTAGGCCATACGAAGTGGGACCTCACCCCCAACAGCGTCATGACGCACGGCTGGGTGGACGACCAGGAGGACCGGGTCATCTCGATCAAGTACGGCCCCACCGAAGAAGAGGAAACCGACGTGGAAGTCTCCCGCGACGTGCCGATCCTCAGGATGTCGCGCGGAGACAAGAGCCTGTTGAAGCCGGGCGCGCGCGTCTTCGCCGGCGCGCAGAAGGGTGCCGACGGCGGCTACGTCGCGGTGTTCATTTTCGCCGGCAAGGGCGGCATCGTCCCACCGTTGTGAGACAGGAGGAGGCGCTGGAATGAAAGCTGACTCGATGGTTCAACCGGGAGCGGATCGCAACCGGACGACGTTCGCTCGCGGCTTCGGCGCCTTGGCCGCGGCCGCGACGCTCGCGCTGACGCTGACGGCGGCGCCGGCCGCGGATCCGCCAGGATCGAAGCCAGCCGGCAAGAGCCCGGTAGTCACGCTGGAGAGCATCCCCGGGAGCACCATCCCGCGCGTGATTCTGACCGCCAGGGCGGCCGAACGGCTGGGCATCGAGACGGGCAAGGTCGGCGAGGAGTCGGTCGTGCGCAGGCAGATCGTCAGCGGCCTGATCATCGCGCCGTTGGAGAAACAGCCGCAGCCCAGGCCGGCCACCGGCGGGTTCGGAGGGTTCGGGGCCGCACCGGCGTCGAAGCCGGCCGGCGGCGGGTTTGCGGATTTCGGGCGGGCCGCCGCGCCACCGGCGCCGGCACCCCAGCCGGTCGCGGCACGGGCGAGCTCGCCCGCGGCGGGCGACGTCTGGGTGCTCGTGACCCTGTCGCCACGGGAGCTCGAGCGGCTGGCGAAGGACAAGCCGGCGCGCCTCCTGCCGCTCGCCACGCGCGACAAGCTGGGCAAGGAGGTGTTCGCACAACCCTCCGGGGCGCCCCCGCTCGAGGACGCGAAACGCTCCATGCTGTCGCTGTACTACATGGTGCCCGGCAAGGATCACGGCCTGACGCTGAGCAATCGCATGCGCGTCGAGCTGCAGGTCGCCGGCAGCGACGCGAAGCAGAAGGTCGTGCCCTACGGTGCGGTGTACTACGACGCGAAGGGCACCGCCTGGGTATACGTCAACACCAAGCCGCTGTCGTTCGAACGAACGCGCATCGCCGTCGAACGTGTCGTCGGCGATCAGGCGGTGCTGTCCGAGGGCCCGTCGGTCGGCACTCCGGTGGTCACCGTCGGCGCGGCGCTGCTGTACGGCGCCGAGATCTTCAAGAAATAGCGCGCACGGGTTCGCCGCCTTGCGGCGCCGAACCCCGCCGCAAATCGGGGCAAAGAGGGAGGTCTAGGGACATGTTTCGCTGGATCATTGGCTCGAGCCTGCAGTTCCGCTTCCTGGTGCTGGGCGTCGCCGCGGCGTTGGTCGCGTTCGGGAGCCTCCAGCTCCGGAAAATGGCGGTCGACGTCTTCCCCGAGTTCGCGCCTCCGGTCGTGGAGGTCCAGACCGAGGCGATCGGGCTGTCGGCCGAGGAGGTGGAAAGCCTGATCACCCTCAATCTCGAGGAGCTGCTGAGCGGCGTGCCGTGGGTCGAATCGATCCGCTCGCAGTCGGTGACCGGCCTGTCGTCGATCGTGCTCACGTTCACGCGCGGGACCGACATCATGAAGGCCCGGCAGATGATGCAGGAGCGCCTGACGCTGGCGTACACCCTGCCGAACGTCGCGCAACCGCCGGTCATTCTCCAACCCCTGTCGGCGACCGCCCGCTTCATGATGATCGGGATCTCGTCGGACAAGGTCGAGCCGACGGAGCTGTCGCTGCTCGCCCGCTGGACGATCAAGCCGAGGCTGCTGGGCGTGCCCGGCGTGGCGAACGTGGCGATCTGGGGCCAGCGGCTGCGGCAGCTGCACGTCCAGATCGATCCCGACCGGTTGCGCGACGGCCGGGTGCTGCAGGAGGACATCATCGCCGCCGCCGGCGACGCGCTGTGGGTGTCGCCCCTGACCTTCCTCAAGGGATCGGCGCCCGGGACCGGCGGCTGGATCGACAATCGCAATCAGCGGCTGAGCGTTCAGCACTCGATGCCGATCGAGGCCCCGGAGGACATGGCGAAGGTGGCCGTCGCGCCGCTCCACCTGCTGCTGACCGGAAGGACGATGTCGCTGGGCGAGATCACCGAAGTCACGTTCGACCACCCGCCGCTGATCGGTGACGCGGTCGTCAAGAGCGGCAGCGGCCTCATGGTCGTCGTCGAGAAGTTTCCGTCCGCCAACACGCTGGAGGTCACGCGCGGCGTCGAGAAGGCCCTTGCCGAGCTGGGTCGCGGTCTTCCCGGCGTCCAGATCGACGCCAGCGCGTTCCGGCTGGCGTCGTACGTCGAGGACTCGATCTCCAACCTGGCGCAGGCGATGATCATCGGCGCCATCCTCGTGATCCTGGTCATCGGTGCGTTCCTGTTCAGCTGGCGGAGCGCGCTGATCAGCGCCGTGGCGATCCCGCTGTCGCTGGTGGCCGCCGTGATCGCCCTGCAGCTGACCGGTGCGACGATCAACACCATGATTCTCGCCGGCCTGGTGGTCGCCCTCGGCGTCGTCATCGATGACGCGGTCGTCGACGTGGAGGAGCTGATGCGAGCGCTGCGCGAGCGCCAGCCGGGCGGCGCCTCGATCATGACCGTCATCTGCGAGACCACGCTGGAGACGCGGCGCGTCACGCTCTACGCCACGCTGATCGTCATGCTCGCCGTCGTGCCGGTTTTCTTCATGGGCGGGGTGGCGGGCGCGTTCTTCGGGCCGCTCGCCGTGTCCTACTTGCTGGCGGTGGTGGCGTCCACGGCGGTGGCGCTGACCGTAACGCCGGCGTTGACCGTCATGCTTCTGGGGAGAGCGTCGAGCGGCGTCGGCGAGTCGCGCATCGCGGTTCGGCTTCGCGAGCGCTATGACGCGGTTCTCCGGCGCGCCGTCGGCGCGCCGCGCAAGGTGTTCGCCGTCGCCGGCGTCGTGGTGGCGGCCGGGGTCGCGGTCTGGCCGCTGCTCGGGCAATCGCTGCTTCCGCCCCTCAAGGAGCGGGAGCTGCTGGTGAACTGGACCACTCCGCCCGGCACGTCCCATGCCGAGACGTACCGGATCACGTCCCGCGTCAGCAGCGAGCTGCGGTCGCTGCCCGGGGTGCGGTACGTCGGCGCCCACGTGGGACGCGCCGTGACCGGGGATCAGGTCGTGGGGATCAATTCGAGCCAGATCTGGGTGAGCATCGATCCCAACGCCGACCACGACCAGACGGTCGCCGCGATTCGCGAGACGATCGACGGCTACCCGGGCGTCGATCGCAGCGTGCAGACCTACCTGCGCGACAAGGTCGGCGAAGTGCTGACCGGCGAGACCGAGGCGATCGTGGTGCGCCTCTACGGCCCGCGGCGCGACATCCTGCAGCAGAAGGCCGGGGAAGTCAGGCAGGCGCTTTCCGAGGTCGCCGGGATCGTCGATCTGCGCGTCCGCGGCCAGGTCGAGGAGCCGCAGGTGCGAGTCAAGGTCGACCTCGATTCCGCCGGTCGCGCCAACGTCAGGCCGGGCGACGTGCGGCGCTCCTCGGCGACGGTGTTCTCCGGGCTGGTCGTCGGCTATCTCTTCAAGGAGCAGAAGATCTACGAGGTGGTGGTCTGGGGGGCGCCCGAGACGCGCCAGAGCCTCAACAATCTTCGCGATCTGTGGGTCGAAAAGTCGGATCGCACCCACGCGCGTCTGGGTGATGTCGCCGACGTGAGCATCGTGTCGACGCCGACGGTCATCAGGCACGAGCGCATCGCGCCTTACGTCGACGTGGTGGCCAACGTGGCCGGGCGCGATCCGGGCTCCGTGGCCGACGAGGTCGATGACCGGCTCGAGAAGATCCAGTTCCCGCTCGAGTATCACCCGGAGCTCCTGGGTGAATTCGCCGAGCGGGAAAGCGCCGAGGAGCGCATGCTGGGCGTCGCCGCCGCCGCCCTGATCGGGATCTTCCTGCTGCTGCAGGCCTGTTTCCAGAGCTGGCGCCTGGCGCTGATCGCCTTCCTGGCGCTCCCGGTGTCCCTCGCCGGCGGGGTGCTGGGGGTGCTCGCGAGCGGCGGCGTGGCCTCCCTGGGCTCGATCATCGGGTTCCTCGCGATACTGGGCATCGCGGCACGGAACGGCGTCTTCCTGATCAGTCACTACCAGCGTCTCGAGGGACAGGCAGGCGTGCCGTTCGGTCTCGAGCTCGTCGTCCGCGGGGCGCGGGAACGGCTGTTGCCCGTCCTGACGAGCTCGGCGGCGATCGTCGTCGCACTGCTGCCGATCGTCGTATTCGGGCGGATCCCGGGTCTCGAGATCGTGCACCCGACGGCGCTCGTCATCATCGGCGGCGTTGTCGCTTCGGCCCTGGTCACGTTGCTGGTCGTGCCGGCCCTCTATCTGGTGATCGGCTCGGGAGCCGAACGGCAGTCCGACCTCGGCCTCGCTCGCCCGTAAACTGGGCGCCACCGCGACCACAGTGGGTCGATGGCCGGCGCCGGACTTCGCGCGGCGGGAGTGGGCGTGCTGTGGTCGAGCTCGCTCGCCGTCGCGCTGGCCTCGGGCCCGCCGGTGATCATCGCCGAGGCAGGGATCGACAAGCGGGAGGCCGTCCCTGCCGATGCGTGGCTCGTTCAGGGCGACGACGGTTGGAAGAGCCCGCGTCCCGGCGACGCGGCGACTGCGGTTCAAGCGGCCGAGGCGGGAATGCTGGAGAGCTCACCCCGGGAAACCGGAACCTTCGTGAATATGGGCGCGCCCGGCTTCGACGCGGCGCTCGGGCCGGACGGCGGTGATTCGCCGCCCGAGCCGATCGCCGGGCGCGGGCCCATCGACGCGGCCCGGGGCATGGGGCTCCGTCTCGAGCGTGACGCGTTCTGGACCGGTCTGGACCTTTCGATCAGGGGGCTCCCCGCGCGCGCCGCGACCGGTCATCAGCAGGCGCAGTTCCAGTTGCCACCGGCGGCGCCCGAAGGCGGGGCTCCGAAAGCGCAGTTGCCGCGGCAGCTGACGTATCAGTATGCGTACGGCAGCGAGTCGAGCGTCGTCTACCGGCGCGACGCGGATCTCAACAAGGGCACCCGGGACAATGTCATGCTCGTGGCGCCGCAGGTGAACGGCGTCATCGTGTATCGGCCGAACGACTGGCTGGTCGCGACCCTCGAGATGATCGCGGAGATCGAGATCCCGGTGGAGCAGGAGGAGACGGTGACGCTGCCGAACGGGGAGACGAGGCCCGACCTGCCGACGAGCTCCCAGCTGTTCGTCGACCAGGCGTTCGTGACGATCCGGAACATCATTGCCCCGTTCGAGTTCAACGTCGGCCGCCGGAACTACGAGGACGAGCGGCACTGGCTGTATGACGCGTCGCTGGACATCGTCAGCGTCTCGGTCAGGCAGGGCGACTTTCGCGCCGAAGCGTTCGCCGGACGCGAGGCGTGGAAGAGCTGGAACCTGTGGCCGAACCAGGTTCAGGTGAAGGACCGGATCAACACTTCGCTCGTCTACCTCGACTACCGCGGCATCGAGGACCTCCGGCTGGCGGCCTACACGATCTACCGCGACGATCTCACCCGCAGGGAGGGACGGCCCCGGCTTACCGGCGTTCGCGCCATCGGCTCGCCGTCCGCGGAGTTCAACTTCTGGGCCGAGCTCGCCCACCTGGGCGGGCGCGACGCGCTGAACAGGAGGTACGCGGGCACCGGATACGACGTCGGCTTCACCTATCGGCTCCCGGGCGTCCCGTTGTCGCCGAGCATCACTCTCGGCTATGCGCACGGGTCGGGCGACACCAGCTCGAACCCCCAGCGCAACTACGCGTTCCGCCAGACCGGTCTGCAGTCCAACGAGCAACGGTTCGCCGGCGTCGCCAAGTTCAAGTACTACGGCGAGGTGCTCGAGCCGGAGCTCAGCAACATCGGCATCTTCACCCTGGGGATCGGCGCCCGGCTAGCGGCGGGCGTCTCGATCGATCTCGTCTACCACACTTACCGGCTGGCCCGGATCGCCGACGAGGTCGCGGGCTCACCGATCACGGCGCAGATGGCCCAGTTCGACCCGCTCTTGAGCAAGCGGGTCGGCAGCGAGCTCGACCTGATCCTCGGGGTTCGCGAGCTGTTCGGCATCCGGCGGCTCGGCCTGGACGTGAGAATGGGCTGGTTCTTCCCCGGGGCCGCCTTCATCCGGAACGACGGGGACGACGAGAACCCCGTCCTCCGCAAGGCCGACAAGGGGTTCACTTTCGTGACCAAGATCTGGTGGTGAGACAGGTCGAAAGCATGAGTCCATCTGATGATGCGAAGGAGGGCATTTCCATGACTACGCGAACCTTGCACTACGTCCTTGCGGCGGCGACGATCCTCGCGTTCTCCACGGCCTGCGGGGAGGGCACGGCGTGGCAGGAGGAGTTCGGGCTCTCGAAGTGCAACCTGGTGACGACCGGCAAGAACCCGTACTTCATCCTCGAGCCCGGTTTCCAGCTGATCCTGGAAGGCGGCGGTACGCGGCTCGAGATGACGGTCCTCCCCGAGACCAAGATGGTGGCCGGGGTGAACACTCGCGTCGTCGAGGAGCGGGAGTGGAAGGGTGGGAAGCTGTACGAAGTCTCGAAAAACTACTTCGCGATGTGCGAGCAGACGAAGGACGTCTTCTATTTCGGCGAGGACGTGGATTACTACGAGAACGACAAGGTGGTCAAGCACGACGGGTCGTGGCTCGCGGGCACGGCGGGCAACAAGGCCGGTCTGATCATGCCGGGGACGCCCAAAGTGGGCATGAAGTACTACCAGGAGATCGCGCCCGGGGTGGCCATGGACCGGGCCGAGATCGTCAGTCTCACCGAGACCTGCAAGACCCCTGCGGGTACGTTCTCCGGATGCATGAAAGTACAGGAAACCTCGGCCATCGAGTTCTTCGCCAAAGAGTACAAGTATCACGCACCGGGGATCGGGCTCATCAGGGACGAGGACCTGGAGCTGGTCAAGCACGGCTTCGTCAAATAGGGGGACCGCGGCGGCGCTAGTACCGGACGCCGCCGATCTTCTTCACGGCGCCGTCGAGCTCCTGCAGGATCCGGACGTACTCGGCGTCCTGCTCCGGGACCACCTGTTTGTCGGCCCACTCCCGGACGGCCGGCAGTCGCTCCTGGACGTTGAGCTCGAGGAAGACGTCGTATCGATTCTGGAGCGACGCCAGCTCGTACCAGGCGTAGTACTTTCGCCGCTCGCGTCCCCGGGCCGCGACGTCGTACTCCTTCCATGCGGTCTCCACCTCGCGGCGGGCCATGTCGCGTCTGCCGATCTCGTAGCCGGCGCTCTTGAGCACGCCCTCCATCGCGAACCAGAGCAGCGTCGGCTCGGGGACGTGGTCGTACGTCCTTTGCGGTCGCTGCGGTGGGCTCGACGCGCACGCGGCGAGCAGCGCGATCAATAGCGAGGCGACGACCACGCGACCCGTCGCGCGAGCTCGGTTGCACTGGATTCGCATGACTCCTCCGGTCCGGTGATGCGCGCGTTGCCGCAACATTGCGAACACGCCGCTCAACAATGAAGTGCGATGCTGAACGCTGCCGCGGCGGCCAGCGACGCCGCCGTCCGCACGTGGTTCCAGCGCGACTCAATCGGCCACGACCACCGCCTTGAACCCCGCCCGGCCGAGCGCGGCGACGATCTCGGCCACGTGCTCCGGCCCGCGCGTCTGCAGCACGAACTCGACCTCGGCGGAGAGCACCGGGAGGTGCGTGAACGCCCGCTGATGGTGGACCTCCTCGATGTTCGCGTTCGCTGCGGCCAGGCAGGCCGTCACTTTCGCGAGCGCGCCCGGCAGGTCGCGCAGCTCGACCATCAGGC
>JBOIFD010000380.1:0-3871 GCA_050741515.1 Burkholderiales bacterium | reverse complement strand
CGGTCGATGAGCCGGTGCAGCGCCCACGGGATGAGGATCACCTTGAGCCCGATGGTGAGCGCCGCGGAGATGTACAGGTGCGGCTGCGCCGTGGTGTAGGCCACGATCGAGGTCGCCGCTGCGAGCGCCGCCCCCTGCCACGCGAGCAGCCGGACGAGGCTCAGGACCCGCCGCTGCGACAGCATCGCGAACGCCACCAGCAGCAGGAACGCCGCGAGCAGGTTGACGATCTGGCCGGAGAGCGGGGCAACCACGTCAGCCCCGCGTGAGGAAATGGGTCAGCATGCCGAGCACCGCGAGCAGGAACGCGGTGGAGAGGAACTCCGGCGCGAGGAACAGGCGGAACTTCGCCGAGACCGTCTCGATCAGCGCGAGCCCGGCACCCGCGAGCGCGAGCTTCACCGCGAGCGCGGCGAGGGCGAACGGCAGCCCCGCCCAGTCGCCCGCCTCGGCGATGCCCCAGGGCGCGAACAGCGCGAAGCCGATCGTCATGTAGGCGAACAGCTTGATCGCCGCCGCCCACTCGACCAGCGCGAGGTGGCGCGCGGAGTACTCGAGGATCAGTGCCTCGTGCAGCATCGTGAGCTCGAGGTGCGTCGTCGGGTTGTCGACCGGGATGCGCGCGTTCTCCGCGAGCAGCACCATGAGGAACGCCACCGCGGCGAACGCGAGGCTCGGGTAGATGGCGAGCTCGCGGTGCGCCAGCGTGTCCACGATCGTGGTGAGCTGCGTCGAGCCGCTGATGAACGCGGCGGTGAACAGCGTCATCAGCATCGCCGGCTCGGCGAGAAAGCCGATCAGCATTTCGCGCCGCGCACCCAGTCCCCCGAACGACGTCCCGATGTCCATCGCGGCGAGCGACGCGAACACCCGGGCGAGCGCGAACACCGCGACGAGCGCGATGATGTCGGCCGCCGGGGCGAACGGCAGATCGGTCGCGAGCACCGGCACGATGCCGCCGGCGAGCCACATGCAGCCGAACAGGATGTACGGCGTGAGCCGGAACACGGGCGACGCATGCGCGGCGATCACCGCGTCCTTGTGGAACAGCTTGGCGAGCGTGTAGTAGGGCAGGAAGATCGACGGCGCGGTGCGGTTCTGGAGCCACGCCCGGCACTGGTTGACCCAGCCGACGAGCAGCGGCGCGGCGAGGACGACGAAGACCGATTGCAGGATCTGGAACGCGATGCCGGGCGCGTAGCTCATCGCACGAACACCAGCAGCGCGATCAGGGTGATGAAGCTGTAGAGCAGGTAGATGCTGATGCGGCCCCGCTGGAGCAGCCCGATCCGCGACGACACGAACTCGACGAGGCGCGCGACCGGCAGGTACAGCCAGTACCAGTGGCGGTCCTCGATCTTCAGGATGAACCGGGGCGCCGGGTCGTCCGGCCCGGGAAGGTGGCGCTGCATCCGGTAGAGCGGGCCGAAGACGTGGCGGATCGACTGCCCGAAGGCATCGGCCGTGTCCTGCATCCGCGGGGTCTGCTCGGGGAAGCCGCAGTCCCAGGGGTGCGAATAGCGGACGCGGCCGTGATAGAAGCGCCGCACGAGCAGGATCGTGAGCAGCACCACGCCGACGATCACCAGCAGGAAGATCACCGGGCTGTAGCTCGCCTCCGCCGAAGTCGTGGGGACGAGCCACAGCCACCCCGAGGCGAGCGCCTCGTCGGAGAGTCCCCATCCGGTCAGGGACGTGCCGACGCGGTTGAGGACGTGCAGCATCGCGGTGGGGAAGAGGCCGAGCACGAAGCAGCCGGCGGCGAGCCACGCCATGCCGAGCCGCTCCATCGGCCCGGTGTCGCCGCCCGGGTGCCCGGCCGGGGGATGGCGGGGCGCGCGCGGCTGGCCGAGGAACGCGATGCCGAACACCTTCACGAAGCACATCGCGGTGAGCGCGCCGGCGAGCGCGAGCGTCGCGGCGAACAGCGGCAGGATGCTTCGCACGACCCCGTGCTCGAGGATCGGGGCCTGCAGCGCGGTCTGGAACGTGAGCCACTCCGAGACAAAGCCGTTCAGCGGCGGCAGCGCCGAGATCGCGAGCGCCCCGATCAGGAAGTAGAACGCGGTGCGCGGCATCGTCCGGATCAGGCCGCCCATGTCGTTCAGGTCGCGCAAGCCGCGCCGGTGGAGGATCGAGCCGGCGCCGAGGAAGAGCAGCCCCTTGAACACGGCGTGGTTGAGCGTGTGGTAAAGCGCGGCGACGAGCCCGAGCACGCCCGCCGCCGGGTGGCCGAAGCCGAAGAACACCATCGACATTCCGAGCCCGAGCAGGATGATGCCGATGTTCTCCACCGAGTGATACGCGAGCAGCCGCTTGAGGTCGTGCTGCATCAGGGCGTAGAGCACGCCGAAGAGCGTCGTCGCGGCGGCGACGACCAGCACGACCACGCCCCACTCCCAGCGCACGCCGCCGATGAGATCGTAGATGACGCGCACCATGCCGTAGATGGCGGTCTTGATCATGATCCCGCTCATCAGTGCCGACACCGGCGAAGGCGCCGCCGGATGCGCCTCGGGCAGCCACGCGTGCAGCGGGATCATGCCCGCCTTCGCGCCGAAGCCGAAGAACGCGAGCAGGAACGCGACGCTCGCCCAGAACGGCGAGAGCTCCGCGTCGCGCAGCGCGGCGAAGCTGTAGTCGCCCTGTCCGCCGTGCAGGATCCCGAAGCAGAGGAGGATCGCGATCGCGCCGAGATGGGCGATCAGCAGATAGAGGAAGCCGGCGCTGCGGATCGCCGGCTGATGGTGATCGGTGGTGACCAGGAAGTACGACGCGAGCGCCATCGTCTCCCACGCGACCATGAAGAGGTACGCGTCGTCGGCGAGCGTGACCAGCGCCATGGCGGCGAGGAACACGAAGTACTGCAGGCCGATCAGCGTGAGCCGCTCGGGCGCTTCGCTCTGAAAGTAGCCCGCCGCGTAGACCGAAATGCCGGCCGACACCGCGCCGAGGAGGAACAGGAAGAAGCCCGCGAGCGGATCGAGCCGCACATGGAACGGGAGATCGGGCAGTCCGAGCACGAGCGTGAGGCTCGCGGGGGGCTCCCACACCGCCAGGAGCCCGAGCACTGCGAGCGCGAGGCCGACGAGCGCGCCGAGCGGAAAAGCGACCTTGCGGGCGAAGAATGCGTTGCCGGCGGGAATCAGGGCGAGCGCGCCGATCGCGAACCACGCGGCGGTGGCGGCGAGGGCCCCGACGAGGGGCGAAAAACTCACGCGCCGCGCTCCGGTGGTCGGAGCGCGCGCGCCGGCAGTATCTGGAGGTGGTTCGTCGACCGCGCCGGATCGTGGTTGTTCTCGGAGCCGGCGGACACTGAAAAGATCAGGTGAGCGCGAAAGACGGCGATGGCGGTCGCGATGATAGCACTCGCGACCAGGCGCATCGGGCGAAGTCCCGGCTACTTCACGCGCATGCCGGGTTGGGCACCCGAATCGGGCGCGAGGAGGAAAACGCCGGGCCCCTGATCGCCGGATGCGGCGAGGACCATGCCTTCGGACGTCCCGAAGCGCATTTTGCGCGGCGCGAGGTTCGCGACCACGACGGTGAGACGGCCGACGAGCTGCGCGGGGTCGTACGCCGAGCGGATGCCGGCGAAGAGCGTGCGCCTCTCGCCGCCCAGGTCGACGGTGAGCTTGAGGAGCTTGTCCGCACCCTCGACGGTCTCCGCGTTCACGATCTGCGCGACGCGGAGATCGAGCTTTCCGAAATCGTCGATCGAGACGATGCCGGCCTTCTCCCCCACGGGAGAAGCTTGAGGCGGGGCAGCGGGAGTCACGTCCGGGGTCTCCTTGTTCGGCTCGATCAGCGCCTCGATCTGCTTCGGGTCGATCCGGGTCATGAGGTGTTGATACGGGTTGATGCGGTGCCC